>JAHDEO010000011.1:16297-36208 GCA_020628725.1 Saprospiraceae bacterium | reverse complement strand
AGCGACCCGAGTGAGATTCGAACTCACACCGACCTCATTAACAGTGAGGTGCTCTAACCATTAAGCTACCGAGTCGGGGCAATGAGTGAATGAATGAATGAATGAATTTTGAATGAGTAAATAATTATTTAATTATCAATTGCTTACATACTAAAATTCACCTTTACTTTCTTTGGAATTTGGTGCTTGGAATTTGGAATTTTCCTTTGTGGACGCAACAGGACTCGAACCTGTATTTTCAACCCTTACCTAAGTCGTGTGTATCAGACACGCCGGTTATACGTCCGTGTTTAGTTCATAGTTGGTGGTTCATAGTTCATAGTTTTTCTCGCGGTCGTCTATGAACTGCGAACTATCAACTATGCACCAAAAACAAAAAGCCCTTTTAGACGCTACATCTAAAAGGGCTTGAAGCAAAAACGCTTTCTCACTGTTTACATATCAAGTCCGTTTAGATGAATCGCATTATTTCTAATGAAATTTCTATTAATGATGATTGAATTTGATATGTATATTGAAAATGTCATGTTAATTTTCTGATTGTATGGATAAATACGATTTGGGAGGCGAGAAAGTTCTTTTTGAATTACATTTAAATTATTTTTAACTGTAAATTATTCAAAACCAATATTTTAATTCTCATAAGTGCCAAGACAAAATTATCTTTAATAAATTTTGGTTTCTTTTTCTCGCTAATTTTGTTAAAAATACTCGCCGTAGCTATGGCTATGCCTGCGTTTTTTGCCTCATTAGCAAAAAAAATAATTCCAAAATTTTAATTAAACCTAATTCTGTCTTGGTACTTAATAAAATAATTATCTGTCTAAATTTGCTTGCAGCGTTTACTCGGCAGACGAAGGTTGTTGTGAAATTCAGTGATTTATTATAGGAAATATTTGCTTCGAGCAAAAAGGATTCGTCTGACGAGTATTGTTATCGCAAGGAATGGGCTGGAAGCACCGTTCTACATAAAAAAAGCCCAACAATCACGAGGACTGCCGGGCGAATTAAGAACACAGTTTTGCTCTTTAGTATCTTGATTCGGGTTGCGAGTTGCGGGTTACGGGTTCTTTATTTTGCTCCGCAAAATTCTACAAAAAAAAACTCGTAACTCGCAACCCGTAACTCGATTTAATTTTCTGATTTCACACGTTTGCTTTCGTCTTCCAAGCCTGTTTTTCTATTGCGACTTTTCACTTTTTCATTACCTATCATGTAGCTGAAATTGACTTTCACGCGACGGCTATCCCAACCACCATTGGCATCCATATAAAGTTCACCAAGTCGTGATACGCCACTCCATTCATTGGTTTTGAATACGTCAGTAAGCGTGATTCTCAGCTTACCTTTATTCTGCAAGATACGCTTTTGAACACCAATATCCATGCTGCCCATTGCGTCTGTCTGCATATTGCCGCCCCATACACTTGGTGTGGTAAACCAACCTGACACTTCAAGCGAAATATCCTTTGGCAACTTGAATGTCTGTTGGCTATAGCCGTTGAGCGAGGTCGCGCGTACATCAATAATTTTGCCATCACCAAAATCTGCATTATTGTGTAAGTGAAAGAGTGTCAAGCTCGTATAGCTGCTCCACCAATCGGTAAATGGTATAGGCGCAGCTACATTGAGACTGTAATGATTTTGCTTGGCAATATTTTCCCACGTAATAAAACTCGCATCTCGGTTGTCTTCATCAATATCAACGAGTCGTGTAATCACATCGTTGGTACGGCTATAACTTAAAGTTGTATTTAAGGAGTAATTGAAGGAATGACGCAACTGAACTTGGTTGGTATATTCCGGTCTTAGAAAGGGATTTCCTTTTTCAAAAGTCAATATATCTAATTGGCTTCTAAACGGATTCAAATCTTGATAAGAGGGACGATTGATGCGGCGGCTGTATGAAAGGTTGAAGCTGTTTTTTTCATTCGCCTGCCATGATATACCTGCCGACGGGAAAAAATTGATATAGCTATTTTTATCCGTGCGGTCGCCTGTATTGGTAAAGGTCATCAAATCTCCTGTCCAGTTGGTTTGTTCGGCGCGAACTCCCGCATTGACACCTACTTTTTTTATTTGTGTGTTATAATTCACGTAAGCAGCATTTACATTTTCTGTGTAATCAAATATGTTGCTCGTCGCATGAACAAATTGTCGGATTCCGTCCTCTATATCATAAAACATAAATGTATTATCAGTTGTGATATAGGTGTTTTTGATACCGACGCCGAGTTTTCCCTTAAATGCGGGTTGCTCATAATCAGCTTTAAACGTGTAAATGTCAATATCTGTTCTCGAATCCGTCGCATTAATTATTTCATCCTCTACATTTCCCAATCTGTCTGTGTAAGTATTGGGTTGGAAATCGTCACTCGCGTTGCGATACTGTCCATAGTCCAAATCCACATTTAGTGTGCGTTCTTTTCCATTGTCAAATTGATAATTCAGGTTAAAATTATGGTTGTTTCTTCTCATGTCGGATTCACTGTCAGCCATTAAAATTCTATCCGGCTCCGCTGCTCCAATCGCACCAATCGGTGTGTTGCTATCGCTCGTAAAAAGACGAGTGCCCATATTACCGTTCACCAGAAAACCTATTGTATTTTTCTTATTTATAAAGTAATCAGTACCAAACTTATAATTATGTCCTTCCCAACTACTCAACATATCATTTCTGTTGTCAAAATACAATCCGTCTTGCTCGCGGTAGAGGCGCATAAAGTTGGCATTTTGACCATTATTGTACCCGTAATTTCCAAAAACATTGGTCTTTTTGTTGCGATAATTGCCGCTTACCGAACCGTTTCCCTGAAACTTTTGTCCTTGAGAGACGCCAAGATTGATGTTCGCATTTGCGCCCATGTTTTTGTCTCTCTTTAAACGAATATTGATAATACCTGCGTTGCCTTCGGCATCATATTTTGCTGAGGGATTTGTGATGATTTCAATGGCATCAATCTGATCGGCTTGCAATGATTTGAGGAAAGCCGCCAGGTCTTCGCCTGTCAATGGGCTTTCTTTGCCGTCAATGAGGATTCTGACACCGCTTTTGCCGAGTACATTGATATTTTCATTGTTGTCAATCATCACTCCGGGCGATTTGCGGAGCAATTCCAAACCATTATCACCACTCGAATTGACGGTTCCCGATACGTTGAAAACGACCTTGTCTGCCTTCATTTCAATCATGGGGCGTTGGGCAGTTACGGTGACTTCATCCAACCGTGTACCGCTTGCTTGTAGTGTAATTGGGGGCATTTCGTAATTTGATGCATTGAGGTCAAAAACTTCGGAGTAGTAATTGTCAAAACCAATGTAGCTTGCCATTAATTGATACGAACCATGCTTGACTCCTGTGAATGTAAACGCACCGTTTTCGTCCGTGATTTCTCCTTTAATCATGCTGCTGTCTGAGGGATTTTGCAAAATAACATTCGCATATAAAGCCGCCTGATTATCAGCATCGTATATTTTGCCTTTAATGTTTCCGAGGGATTGAGCTTGCATTTGGAACACGCATAGGAGTCCCATTAAAAGTGTGCATACTTTTGACATAGTTTTATTATTATTTTAGAAACAAGTAGGGGGATGTTTCTTTTATTTTGAATACCGCAAAGGTGGTTAATCGTAACCGATTTGACCTATTTTTTTCGTCGGATAAACGCTTTTCATCGACAAAAAAACATATTTGCCGATTATTCAATTTTACAAATAATTAATATATAATCAAGCCGAATTACATAAAGACAAGTCGTTTTTTAAAGGGTTGCATTTTGAGAAAAAAAGATAGGAAAATAATTAATAGTGCGGTTCAAGCTGAGGGCTTAATATTTCGTTTGATGATTAAGGCACTGCCGAAGATAGTCCCTACTGTCATAGTCAATAAGATATGCCATACCTCTATGTCATTGCTCGACAGTTTATCGGCAAATTGTACCAGATAAATAAAAAGCACGATTATCGCTAAAGGAATGTATGGAACCAGAAAAAATCGGACGAAGCGGGTTATTCTATCATTTTCAGATATCATGCAAAGCATGATAAACATAAAAACAAATAAAATCACATAAGCTATTGGATCACCAAATATCAAAACAACCAAAGGTGCGCCCAAAAAATGCAATAATACAATACCCAAAATATTGCTTACGCCTGTGTGAGCAATGAGATAAGTCGTTGTAGCTGAAATAAATACGAAAGCACTTCCTCCTATAAGTACTTCAGAGTCGATAAATTCCCCTCCAAACCCATTCCTAATAATTGGCATTTGGGTCAGTACTATAAAATTGGTATACAACATCAACGCACACAATACATATACGCTAAAAGTCAGCACTTCGTCCCAAAACCGATAATGTTTTATCTTGTTTCGTGACTGCGAAATTATCCAAAATAATGTTGAAAACCCTAAAAAGATAAGTCCAAAAATAAAGGCTGTATTTGTATGGTAATGCTTCAACAATTCGCCTATAGAACGTGCTAGCACATTCCCCAATATCAAAGAAAACAAGATGAAGTAATGCACCTTCGTCCGCCACAATATCGGATGATTTGTGAGAAGATAATGGTCTATTTTTTTTAAGAAATTCATACTATCGGGTCAAAATATCGTTTGATGAAATAAGCACTTGCAAGTGCGGTTGTTGTTATGGTAAAAATCAAACTTATAACAAGTGAGAATTCATCGGCAGCCACTATCATAAACATGAAAGCACTAAACAACCAAGCCAAACTTAATGTACAAGGAGCAACTAATAAACTCGCAAAGCGAGTTGTATTGGTCCCTTCTTGTGCCGCCATCAAGAGTACGACCATATATGCAAATACAGTAAAAATTCCACCTGTTAAGAATCCCATACCCAAACTAATCACTCCCAAGATTACTCCCCATACAACAACATTCAATACACTTATCATATTGGTATGTGAAATTAGGAAAAAGAAAACCGGCATAAATAAAAACAGCATGATACGCTCGATATAGATTCTTGCGACATTCCCCCTAATAAACTTAGTACGCATACCAACAGCGGATTGGCTATCATGAATACGATGTACTTTGTTTGATATTTCATTTATATTGATAGTTGTTATCTCTCTGTTGAGCGCGACCTGTACTCCATATCTTTCTGCCATTTTCACCACCATTTTGTCCTCCGGATACGTAATTCTTTCAGGCTTTTTAATGTAGTAACCGTTGCCGTTTCTTACAGTATGTTCCAATATTTCTTTATCAATATCAATCTGCACTACACTTGCAAGTCGGGCAGTTGTGTGAACAACCGTCTGCTCAAACAATATCAAATTTCCAAGCAAAGACATCGTACAAAACACATAAATCAAATAAGTCAATAACTCATCTCGAAACCGATATTGTTTGATTTTATTTCGCACCTGACTGACCAACCACGCCAAAATTCCAAATGCTATCACAACCCAAATTCCTACAGGTATAAACCCCAAATCAATCGCTCCAAACCATTTAATCGGAAAATACCCTAAACTAAACGCCGCCGCATTCCCCAATATCAAAGAAAACAGTACGAAGTAATGTACCTTCGTCCGCCATAATATCGGATGGTTGGTGAGTAGGTAATGGTTTATTTCTTTAAAGAAATTCATGTTGTTGGTTCGAAGTGTTTTTTGATAAAAAAGGCACTGCCGAGTGTAGTCGCGATAATGATGCAAGACCAATTAACCACAAGCAAATATAAATCTAAACTATAACTAAAATTCACATTATTCATTACTAAAGTCATCAATATTGCACTGAATATGAATGTCCCCGGAATAGCTAGTAAGGTAGCAAAACGATTTATCTTAGCTTTCCCTCTTGTTGAAATTAAACATAATACTGCGTAGAGTAGCATCGAAATTATTCCCACAGAAAAGGTTCTCAAAACCCCACTAAATAATACCAGTGTACTGCAAACAGCTGTAATCACTAATACTGTTTGCCAATTCGTATGAGATGCCAAAAATATGATAATTGGTATAAATAAAAGCGTGAAAACTAACCCAAAATATCTATCAAAAACGGAATAAAAAATGCCGCAAGCTATGATAGAAGTCGTGCGCATATCAAGTGCTAACTGTTTTTCATGAATACGATTTACTTTTGCAGATAATTCCCATATCCATGGCTTTTCTTCAATACTGATTTTTACTTTATATCGCTTTGCAATCGCTCTTAGTACATATATATCAACCGTTGTAGCTTTTTCCTCATCATATATTGTATCTACAATGGCTTTATCCTCATCAAGCTTTTCAACGGTTACAAGATTCGCAGTTGTGTGGTTAATCGTCTTCTTAAATAAGAGAACATTGACCAACAAAGAAACGGTACATAAGAAATAAACCAAAAGAGTCAACGCCTCATCCCAAAAACGATAATGTTTGACCTTATTTCTCATCTGCGAAATCAACCATATCAACGCCGAAAAAATGACCAGTATTTGAAATACCATAAACGGCATATTCATGTTTATCGCTCCAAACCATTTTATCGGAAAATAGCCCAAACTAAACGCCAAAGCATTCCCCAAAATCAAAGAAAATAGCACGAAGTAATGCACTTTCGTCCGCCATAGTACCGGATGATTGGTGAGGAGGTAATGATCTATTTTTTTTAGGAAATTCATTTAAATAGGTCTAAAATTATTTTTAATGAGAAAAGCTCCGCCGAAAGCCGTGGCAACGCTTGCCACCAAAAACACTAAACACCAAAGTATTGGCGGCAAAATATAAAACGGATTAAAAGCAAGTACCCCAAAGGGAATAAAAGGGACAGATACTAACCTGCAAAATTTGATAATACGGCTATTTTCAGGTATAAAAGTCAATATAGGAACAACATACATTAGTAAAACACCAAATAACGATCCATCAAAATAAAAAGAAAATGCCGTAAACGCAACGAACAATAGCATCGCTCCTATTCCTATAACAATATTGGTATGTGTTGCTAAGTATACCAATGCTGCTATTGCAAACACAAATGAAAATAAACTTAAAGCATGAGAGTTTCTCACAATAACTACACTTTTTTCAATATAAATGCCTAAAGAAAATCCCAAAAAGATGGACAAGTTGATATACAAAAGTGTCGCACAAAAAATATACGCCCCCAGTGTAATCACCTCGTCCCAAAAGCGATATACTTTGATTTTGACACGCGCCTGTGAAATCATCCATACCAAAAGCACAAAAAATAAGACGACTACGGGCAACACGCGAATCATAACGTCCAAGTTCAAACTTTTCAATAATTGACAAATGCTATATGCCGCTATATTTCCCAAAATCAGTGAGAATAGTACAAAGTAATGCACCTTCGTTCGCCACAATACCGGATGGTTTGTGAGTAGGTAATAATCTATTTTTTGTAGGAGATTCATTATTTAGTTTGTTTAGTTTACTGAGTTCGTTGGTTCATTAGGTTTATAACGATTTTGATTTGAATTTCGCTTCGCGAAATGCTCAGCTAATGAACTCAATAAACCTAATAAACTCAATAAAACCAATCACCTACCTCAACACAGGTTGGTCATTGCGTTTGGCAATCATCCATGCCGTGACAAGCGATACCATCAATGAAACAGGTAATACGCCTCCAACAATAGGAATTACATTATCAGCCGCCGCATAATAATCTGCTATAAAGATAAAAGAGCAGAAAAACACGATACCAAGTACCAACATAAATACCCCGGCGATGTAATTCCAACTTTGTAGCCTGTGCCTGCCTATGAGCAAAATCATCCCAAGAATAAACGCAGTGAACATGTAAACAGTCAGCATACGTTCCTCCGTATAATAACCATCCAATCCGATAATCATTTCCATCACAATCAGTGACGCTCCCGCAATCAAAGCCGTACTAAATGCACTAATCAACACATTACGCACGCCAAATGCCGATACTAAAAACAGCAAAGTCGGCAGGAATAATAGCATGATCATTCCCATCCCCCAATTCATTTGTAATATTTCGTGGTAGAATGACCTTTTTTCATAATTATAAAAATCCCTTCCGAGAATAGGCTGCCACACAAAGACTTTGGCTTCTTTGAGTATGTCTATCCTATCTCGAAGTGCCTCAATGTTTCTCTGGTGAATTTTGCTATTTATATCATAATGATAACCATGACGCGACATCAATGCCAGCAAATCTTCCGTCCGATATTCTTCCTTCAAGCAACGATAACAATCAGCCTTCTCATATATGTATATGTAACTATTTTTACCACTCAAATTGCTATGTAAGTAATCATAATCCGCCTGCACCGTTTTATCGGGATACAGATAAGCCGTTCGGTAAGCCACAGTCGAAGTGAATGTCGCCAAATTTAAGCCCAACGACGCTACGCACAACACATAAATTACCCACGTAGTGAGCATCATTTTGAAATTGAAAAATTTGATTTGGAAACGCAATAAACGTATCGCCCAAAACAAGCCCACAAAGCCCAATAGTGCCGCCAGACTAAAGTGCAAAGTTGCTACATTTGTTCTTGAAAACACATTATCATATCCCACCATCAATACAGCCAATGTAGCCGCAAGCACATTGCCCACTATCAATGAAAACCAAGCAAAATCATGTACCCGCGTACGCCAGATGTGCGGATAATTGATTTTCAAATAATGGTCGATTCGGGTCAAAAACTTCGGGTAAAGCCAATTAACTTTTTGCATAGTTTGACGAGTTACAGGTTGCGGGTTACGAGTTTTATTAAGCATAATCTGCAACCAAATTTATCATAATTAGGCGGAAAATATTTGGGTTAGCGGGTTACGACTTGCAGGTTACGAGTTATTCAAAATTAACCCATAACTCGCAACCCGTAACCCGAAAACCCGCTAACTCTCAGGCAGAGCATTTCTTTTTACAACAATCCAGGCGATTAAAGGCGGCGCAAAAATGAACGGTATAAAGGTCTTCAATGAATCCCACCAATACCCTTCACCACCTAAATTTACATAACTATTTTTCAGAGAAATAAATAATATCACACCGAGTATCAACATAAAAATACCCGCTACATAATTCCAATTTTTAAAATGCCTCCATCCGGCTGCCAATACCACAGTTGATGCCATTGTTGTGCAAATAAGCATAGGCATCATATCATAACCACTTATTTTTAACAACTCAGACAGCCCATAAATTGTGGAAGCTCCAAACAAACTCACCATAATCGTCCTCAAATTAAATATGGATAAGAAAAAAAGCAATATCGGCAGAAAAAAAGCTGCCATCAGACTCCCGATTTTATGCTTCCAAAATAGATTGTGAAAAGGTTTCCCCTCATCCATCAGGCGACTTGGTAGTGGTAATTCAAAATAGATATTGGCTTGGCGTACTGACTTCATTTTCTTTTTCAACAAATCATAATCATTAATATTTATTCTTGTTGTAGTATCATAGAAACCATATCTATCAAACATTTTAGCCGAACCTTGTTCATCAAAATAGGATTGATAATAATCTGAGGCTATCCCATGATCTAAATAAATGAAATTGAAATGTGATAAAGTATAGTAATCAGCATATACTTCAGTAATAGAAGCAAACGAAGCTGTCCGACTCACCATCGAATAAGCAAAAACCGTCAGATTCACTGCCAATGACGCCACACCAAGCACATACAGCGACCAAGTCACCAATATCGTCTTGAAGTTGGAGAATTTGATTTTGAATTGCAATAAACGCATCGCCCACAGCAGTGCCACAAAGCACAAAACTACCACTCCGCCCCAATACACCGTATTGATGCCTTCAATAGAAAGGATATTCCGACGCTGTATCATCAGCAAAGGCAATCCTATCGCTAATATATTGCCCAATATCAACGAAAACCATCCAAAATCATGCACACGCGTACGCCACACATGCGGATAATTGATTTTCAGATAATGGTCAATTCTTCTTAGAAAATTCGGGTAAAGCCAATTCATATTTATTTCATTTTGAGTGATTTTTAATGTAAAATGGGTTCATCTTTGTGCTTAGTGATAAGCCATGCAATCACGACTGATATTAATAAGGAAAAAGGTAGCAGGGGCATCAACATAGGTAGAAAGTTCATTTCGATTGCATAGCAAGCATGTCGTCCTTGTTGCCTAAAAATAAACACCCAAGTCGTAAAAAATATGACTCCGGTCATTAGCAATAATGTTCCTGCAATATTATTCCAACTTCGCAATCTGTTTCTGCCTACCATCAATATAATTATCAATACAAATGCAATAATGACATAGGAAGATAACAGGCGTTCTGCATAATAATTTCCCGCATGAAACATATTGAATACCAAAGTCCTTAGCCCCACAATCATAGTCGTCAGAAACGCACTAATCAATGTAGTCCTCACCCCAAATACCGATAATAAAAACAATAGAGCAGGAAGAAAAAACAATGCAATTATCCACAATGACCAACTGATATTCAGCAATTCATGGTAATAAGACCTTTTTTTGTAATCACAATAATCTGCCCTTTTTAAGAAAGGTTGTTGAGCGAAAGTTTCGGCTGCTTTCATATTGATTGAAAAGTATTCATATGTTTTCAAATCATTATAAATATAATGCCCGTTCTTTGCCAATACCTCACCTGAATCCAAACTAGCCGTTCGATAAGCAACTGCCGAAGTAAAAGTCGATACATTCAAGCCCAACGATAGCAAACAAAGCACATAAATAAACCACGTAGTCAATAGTCTCCTAAAGTCAGAAAATTTCAACTTATACCGAACTAAATGCACCACCCAAAACAAACTCACAAAACTCAGCAAAACCGTCAAACCTATATGCATCGTAATCAGTTGACCTTCCTCAATGATGTTATTTCGCCCTACAACTAACATCCCCAGCATAGCCGCCACCACATTACCCAACACCAACGAAAACCATCCAAAATCATGCACCCGCGTACGCCACACATGCGGATAATTGATTTTCAGATAATGGTCAATTCTTCTTAGAAAATTCGGGTAAAGCCAATTCATATTTATTTCATTTTTGTGATTGTTAATGTAAAACGGGTTGACAGTTGCGCTTTGAAATCATCCAAGCAACCATCAAAGATACCACCAGGGAAAAACCTGAGATCAGACTAATCGCCAAAAAAATATTCTCTAGCTCAAATACAACAACTGCTACAGAAAAAGACAGTACAAACATCCCCCCAAGTATCAACATAAATGTACCTGCGATATAATTCCAAATTTGCAATCTCTGCTTTCCTGCTGCCAGAATTAGTCCCAATACAAACGCAAACGCAACAATTATAAAAAGTACATTATCCGGTCTACTATCGATAGAAAGTATTTTTATAAGAAGCACCGTAGAGCCTGTTATCAAGGCTGTACAAAAAGCACTAATCAAGACATTCTGTATTCCAAATGCCGATACCAAAAACAGCAAGGCAGGCAAAAAGAACAATGCCAACATCCCCACCAACCAGCTCCACGACATGAGGTCATGATAAAATGAAACCTCATCCGCAAAACGATGTTTTTTGGAAAGAAAAGGATCTCCAACAAAAACTTTAGCTGCGTGGAGTGCGCTTACTCTTTCAGCAACGGCGTCGATATGACTTCTATAGATTTCTTCGCCTGTATCGTATTGATACCCATGACGCAGTAGAATATCCAACAACTCATCTGTTCGATATTCTTTATTTAAAAACGCCCCCAAATATGCTTTACTATCATTATATGTCAATGCTTTTTCTTCTGTAAATGGGTCAAAATGATACTCGGTTCCATCATAATAATATACATCCCTCTTGAAAGAGTATATTGTTTTTTCTATATTTATAATTTCGTAATTCAAATAATTATAATCCTTCTGTAAGATTTCATCTGAGTACAAATTAGCCGTTCGATAAGCTATCGTTGAGATAAGAGTCGTCAAATTCACACCCAATGAGACTATGCACAATACATATATCACCCAAGTGGTCAACAGCGTTTTAAAATCCGTGAATTTCATCTTGAAATGGAGCAATCGTATTGCCCAAAACAAGCCTATAAAACCCAATAAAACCGCAAAACCAAAGAGTATTTTCGTCACCTCTCCCTCCGACAATACGTTATTGCGTCCGACAATCAATATGCCCAGCGTTGCTGCAATTACATTGCCCAACAACAAAGAAAACCACCCAAAATCATGCACACGCGTACGCCATACATGCGGATAATTGATTTTTAAATAATGGTCGATGCGTCTCAGAAAATTAGGATATAAAGGATTCATGTTTTTTCAATTTAAAGGCAGATTTATGGATTAAAAATTGCATGATTGACGTCAGGTAAATCAATCATTCAACTTAATTATTGACTATCGTAAAACGGGTTTATCATTTTGTTTTATTACCCACCACGCTGCTATAAATGACCCTATCAAAGAAAAAGGCAATATAGAAATCGCTATGAGTAAGTTATTCTTCTCAACCTCTTGCGTGTATACAGGAATTCCCCAATTGCCATTTAAAAGAAAAAACATAAAAAATATCGTCCCGGACATCAACATCATTATCCCTGCAACATGATTCCATCCCCTCAATTTATTTTTACCTGCTAACAATGCAATATTTAATAAAGATACAATCGCAACATAAGCTACCAACAAAAAATTTCCGGGATTTTTCACATGAAAAACATTCAAAAGGAAAGCCGGAGATACTGTAAGAATTATGGCGGTAAAGGCACTCACCAATACATTTCTCACCCCAAATGCCGACACCAAAAACAACAAGGCGGGAAGAAAGAATAATATCACTATCACAATAGTCCAGTAATTATTGAACAGTTTATGATAGGAAGTCTCTCTTATAAATGGATAAGAGACAGCGTCGTCCATCCGAACAGGTCGTGACGTAAAAGCTTTAGCCTGCTCAACGAGCCATATTCTCTTCACGGCTCCATTTACATCAGTTTCACAAACTTTTCTTCTATCATTATAATAAGGATTATGAAGTGAGACAATTTTTGTCAATGTTCTTGCATAATGTTTTTTTATATAAAAATCCTCTCCGGTATAGTGCATGTTTTGGCATTCCTCTGAATAATTATCTTCACTGTAGTAAATATCATCTACCGTCGATAAAAAATCGTGATGAGACTTTAAGACTTCATCCGAATATAAATTTGCTGTCCGGTAAGCTATTGAAAAGGTAAATGTCGCCAAGTTCACTGCTAACGAAAGCATACAAAACATATAGATAAGCCATGTAGTCAACAGCATTTTGAGGTCGGAAAATTTCAACTTAAATCGTATCAACTGTACCGCCCAAAACAAAACCACAAAACCAAGAAAGATAGCAAAACCTATATGTGCCGCCAATATCGCATCTCCACTAATGACATTGCCCTTACCCACCAGCAGTATACCCAATACAACCGCCAATACATTCCCCAATATCAATGAAAACCACCCAAAATCATGCACCCGCGTACGCCATACATGCGGGTAATTGATTTTCAAATAATGATCGATGCGCCTTAGAAAATTTGGATACAAAAAATTCATATTTTTATAAATTATTAATTTAAAAACGCCATTCAATCGCCCACGTTTATAGAGAAAATTCATGAATTTTCTCTATAAACGCAATAACTCGTAACCCGTAACCCGCTCACACGAAAAGTTTCTTAGTCGATTTACTAATATCTCTAAAATACGACACCTCAATATCTGCTGCGATAAACTTCTGCATCACCTCCATCTGCGTAATGTGTAGCGGCGTGTGGATGACGTAAGCCAATCCCGTATGTTCGAGTTGATAATATTCAAAGCCGCCGAGACTGCGTTCCACCTCTTCCAGTGTCAATTCGGTGGCAAATTCAAAAGTATTTTCTTCGCGTCCTTCGCCGAGGTCGTCGGTCTTACCATTGAAGACGACTTCGCCTTGTTTCATAAAAATAATATTGTCCGACACATGCTCAATCTCATGCAAGTGCTGCGAACTCACCACCACCGAAAGCGGATAACGATAACTATTCGCCAAATCACGCAAATCATTCAAAATCACCAATTGTGCCTTGATATCCAGATTCGCAAGCGGCTCATCTATCACCAAGAAAACAGGCTTCCACACCAATGCACGCGCCAATGCAAATCGCAATCTGTAGCCCCCCGAAAGTTGCGACCATTTCTTATTCTGATGCTCTTCCAAACCCAAGCGATAAATGATATATTCGACTTCTTCCTCATTCATTTTCCCCTTAATACCATGCAATGCCAGTTCGTAATGCAAATTATCACGCACCGAACCATACCACTTATCAAGATGTTGCGGGATAAATGCAATACGCTGTTTTATCTCCGCCCAATCATTCGCCATTATCCCAAATTGCCTTTGCAAATATGGGTAAGCGATAGTTCCGCTATCAGCCGCCAATTCACCCGAAATCATCCGAAAAAGGGTGGTCTTTCCATTACCGTTTTCACCAACTACACCCGTAATTTCTCCCAAACGAAACGCCGTATTGATACCTTGCATTTTAAAACCACTACGATGAAAAGTCTTGTTGACATTATTCACTAGACAAACGATTTCACCACGCTCTTCTACGGGCACTATCGTGGTTTTCTTCACATGCATAACGTCCGTTTCCAGATCCGATACGGCATCTCGTCCGATTTTTTCCGTGAGTGCCACCATTTCATTCGCCAACTGTCCCTGACGAAGTGCATTATCTGCCCTCGAATGATTCAATTTCAGCAGCAAAGCACTATGTACCAATTGGTTGTCAGCAGCATATTCCATCGCAAATTCCACCAGTTCGGCTGCGCCTTGTGTTGCATCTTCCTTTAAAAGTACGCTTAAATCGTGTACGCGATTGTCGATAATATCTATTCTATCTTTGTGCATTTAATTATTTTTGATTCAGTGATTTTTGATTTTTGATTGAATTTTGCTTCGCAAAATTTCTAACATAAAAATTCGTCAATACGACAACTCATCAACTCGTCACCCCGTCAACTCGTAAAGCTTCTATTTTATCTGCCAATTCTAAAATCCGCTTGGCGAGTGCTGTTCTCTTTTCTTCAAAAGCGGACTTTTCGATACCTCCTTTAGCGTGTTGTTCGTCCAACTCATTCAAGCCTGTGCTGATATTAATAATGGTTTGCAAATCCGCACGTCCTTTAGAGAAATCGGTGCTAAAATCCATCAATCTCTTAATCGCCTTAGGGATGTGGTCAGCCCCTACAAGGCGTTGTATTTCCAATTTACGTTGAATAATATCCATTAGAGTAGTTAATCGTTTTGATTGAAAAGTCGTTTCGCGGCTATCTATCGACTATGGACTACCGACTATCGACTAAGATAAAAGATTCGTTTTAGAGTTATTTTGGTGTAATTGATGTGTGATTAAAATTCTTACGCTAAAATTAGGGACGATATTTTAAATTACCTATTTTCAGCGTGTTAAATAAAATATAAAAGTACCAAAGTAGCGCGGTCTGTAGACCGCATCCATTTTTTGCACCGCGAAAAATAAATCACAGTCTACAGACTGTGCTACGTTCAAGGCAAATTTCACATGAAATATATCGTACTCACACCCCCCGATGACATTCCCAACGAAATCAACCGCATTCATAGTTTATTTAATGATGATAATTTACAAATATTACATCTACACAAACCAAATTACAATTTAAATGATTTAAAAAATTATATTAAAAAAATAAACGCTCAATATCACTCGCGAATTGTGTTGCACGCCTATCCGCAATTTCTGAGTGAACAACATCCTTTGAATGAATTATCATTTAAATTAAAGGGAATTCATCTACCGGAAAGAGTACGTCAAGAACGGATGCCGTTGCCTTCCAATTTCAAGGTCATTTCCACCTCTTTTCATGAATTAGATGTCCTTATTAATAACGCAGAAAATTACGAATACGTTTTTCTCAGTCCTATTTTTAACAGTATTTCTAAGAAAGGATATAATGCCGCATTTGATATGGACGAATTAAAGGCGGGATTGGCGAAAAGCAATCACGCTGTCATCGCACTAGGCGGGATGGATAAGGATAAACAAGAGGTGATCAGCGAACTGGGATTCGCGGGAATGGGCGTACTTGGGTCGGTTTGGAGTTGATTTTCGATTTTTGATTCGGTGATTTTTGATTTCCTTCCGAAAATTCATTAATTTGCAAATATGATTATCACAATAAACATACAAAACGCTGCCGAATATCAGTGGATTTCACAATATTTGGAAGAACTCAAAAGTCATCCGACTGTAAAAGTAGAAGTTCATAAGGAAGATGATAAATGGGATAAAGCACTTGCCGATTTGAAGGACTTTATTCAAAATCGCGCTGTGAAGGTGGATAAAATTGAATTTATGACCAGAGAAGAACGTAATGCGAGATAAGATATTTTGGGATAGTAATCTCTGGATTTATGTTGCAGTAGGGAGTTCAAATCCGCGTGACGCTCACAAACAAGGTGTACTTCTTGGTCTTTTGGCTAGTCGTCCTCAATTATTATCCTCCGCTCAAGTATTCAATGAAGTAGGTAATGTTTTGTTGAAAAAATATAAATATTCAGAGAGAGATACAGCAGATTTCTTAGATAAAATAGACCAATTTACCGCTTGTATTCCGCTCACCAAAGACCTCTCTTTCAAAGCCTTAGACATCAAAGCACGTTACAAACTCAGTTGGTTTGACAGCTTAATCGTAACAGCAGCATTGGAGGCTGGGTGCAATTTGCTATATACGGAAGACTTGCACGACGGACTTGTGATTGAAAAAACATTAACCATAAAAAATCCCTTCACACCTTGACGCGATAAAAATTTTGCGAAGCAAAAAACAATCAAAAATCGAAAATCAAAAATCACACAATCTTCCGCGTTCGATATTTTAGCATCTCAATAATCTCCTCTTTCGATTTAAATCTATCGCCAAGATTAACGAAGTGTTCAGCGAGATTATCATAGCGTTTCAGCATCAAATTAAACCAAACGGCAGTGTAGTCCAAGCCCTCAAAAACCACTGCGTTCTCTTTGGCGTAGACATGTTGATTTTGTTGAAAATCAAGCGGCATATCCGTCCAATGCATATTGGGTTTGAGGTGATGACCGATGTGATAACCATCATTAAAGCAGTGGCGATTATAGAAGTGATTGATGCAGGTGATGCTATTGCGATAATTATTTTCAGGCGTTTCAGGGTCAATGAAAGCATGTTGCCCCCAATTGCCCGACATCATCGAAAATCGTACAATCAACAAAGGCAAAATCAACACATACAAAGTCGCTTGTAAGTGGATAAATCCCATCGCAATCACAAACAAAATATACAGCGTCTCACCACGTACCACCATTTTGAAGAGTTTCGGCAAGTTTTTTCTTTTGAAATAAACCGCCAATTCCGCCACACCTATAAATAGAAAAGAAAAGAAGTATTTACAAAAATCGACAAAACTATCGCGTTGATATTTCATCGTACTACTTTTGTCGTCGTGGAGATTATTTTCTACGTGATGCATCCCGATGTGATGGCTGAAGTAGGTTTCGGGTGTTTGCCCCATAAACGGCGCGAGTACCCACGGAATATAGTGATTAGCAAAATTATATTCCTTCTTAAACATCCGCCGATGACTCGTATTATGCAACATCAGCGTATACGGACCCGCAAAATACAAAACCAAAACAGTATATACCGCAGCCACCGCCCACCATTGCCAGCCCGTAAATAAAGGCGTAAATAACAAAACCGCTATCGGAATGACCAGAAAAGTAAGTTTGAGACAAAGGTAAATGAAAGGTAAATCACGCTCATCCCGAATGTAAGGCAAGAAAAATCTATCAATGATATTATGTGTTTGTTTTTTCTGGAAAATCGGGTCATGTACAGTTTGTAATACTCGCATCGGGTAATTGTATTTGGTAAATTTAGTCGGCAGAAATTCAACAAAAAAATATCTGACTTCTGACAGCGAAAGCGGTCTGACAATAAAATGGTCTGACTTCTGAATTTATTTAATTCTTCCCTCTGAAACACAAGTTACGCCCCATAGTTTATTAATTTTCCGAAAATTCATTTCAAAAATATTAATATACTTCAACAAAAAATTGACAGGTGCAGGTGCAGGTTTCATATCCGAACTTTCGGGAGTTTCTTCCGTCTTGCCGCCGCCTTTGATACGTCGCACGAGCCATACCAAGGGAAATATCCACCCATAAATATAATAATGACTGTCGATTTTACAATCTTTATTGTCCAATAATTTTCGTAAAACAGGCAGTGTATATCTCCGATAATGCCCCAAAAATACATCATGCCCCGACCACAAACTCATAAACGCCGGAACGGTGATAAAGTAATGAGCATTCTCCCCCAACCTATTGCGAATATCTTGCATAATTGCGTAGTCATCCTCAATATGTTCCAAGACATCCATCATCACGACCACACAATCACTGATACCTTCGGGTATGAAGTGCATTTTTCGGATATTTGAGCCTTCGGTAGCTGCCATTTCTTCATCTGTATAACCAATATCTACCAACAGCACTTCCTTCACAGCTTCGGGAAATGCCTCTTGCAATTCAATCGCAAAAAAACCCGACCCCGAACCAAAATCAATCACCGTCAGCGGCTTACCTTGTTCTTTCACCAACTTTTTAAAATAGCGAAATAACGGTACTTTCTTAGATTGATAATACCAATGCACTTTGGGGTCCACTCCATTTTCCAGTTCTTTTAAATCCATATTCGTAGCGCGAGCTTCCAGCTCGACGTGTTTTTGACTGCGAGCTGGAAGCTCGCGTTACGTCCGTGTCGTATACCAATCAGGCGGTTGAATCCCATCAGTTGGATTACCGCTTTTATCGTATCGTTTTCTGTCAAAAGTATCGCGGGGTAGAAAATACGTCTTGGCTTCATGGGGAACGCTTTGTTGTCGTTGGATTTCGCGGAGTTCATCTTTGTACCAAAACGACGCAAAAATACCCGAAACTGCACCAAATAAATGCCCTTCCCACGAAATACCGGGTTGGTCGGGCAATACACCGAGAAATAAACCACCATACATCACCAATATAATGAGCGATAACACCAGCGATGTTCTGTTTTTGAGAAAAATACCATTCCAAAACAAAAAAGCGACCAAACCATAAACGATACCGCTCGCTCCGATATGATATACAGGTCTGCCAAATATCCACACCAAAAATCCTGTCAACAAATAAATCATTCCAATAGCAGGAATCGCTACCCGTCGATAAAAATAAATCGTCGTGACTCCCAATAACAATAGAGGAACGCTATTCGACAGTAAGTGTGGAAAATCACCATGCACGAGCGGACCTGTAATCACTCCAAGCAAACCATTGGGTTCCATTGGATAAATTCCCCAGTATCGCATCCACTTTAAATCAAATGCGACTTTTGCTATATGTATCAACCATAATGAAGACACAAAAAGCACGGGCAAAATCAAACTCTCCCGAAAGGCTTTTCGCTCATCCATTTCACTAAGTGATGGGTAATTTTCCATTAAAAAACATGATTTTAGCGAATTTTCGCAATTTTTTTACGTTTTTTTACAACTTTTTATGAAAAAAATATCGGTAAAACGATACTGCATTTCTCACTATTTATCAACAATTTAGACACTTAGGGTAAAAAATACAATAAGCGAATTTTCGCTAAAAATGACATTTCACTGATAATTCGAAACGAGCAATGAAAGTCTATTTTGTATATCTTTGCCGTTATCTATCCGTCTAAACTTAAAGTTGACTTGAGTATCTATTCATTAATTTGAAGCAAAAATACATTTTTAATTCAAGTTATCACTTGATAAGTTCCAAATCCCAAAATCCAAAATCCAATTCAGATACAACAGATAAATTGGATTTTGGGTTTTGG
>JAHDEO010000011.1:0-16287 GCA_020628725.1 Saprospiraceae bacterium | reverse complement strand
ATTCAAGTTCACACTTGAATAAATCCCAAAATCCAAATTCCAAATTCCAACAACAAATGCGTGTAAAAATACATTTTAATTGGAATTTGGAATTTGTATTTTGGAATTTCATCTGCCTTTGGCAAAGTCAAAAACAAATATGAAAGAGACAGGTATCAAGAATCCCACTGCCAACTTAGCCGACATCGGGCTAAAAAATATCCAGACCGCTTACTGGAACCTCTCCTCTACCGAATTGGTAGAAAAAACGCTTGCTATGCATGAGGGAGTATTGGCGGATTCGGGAGCGCTGGTCATCAAAACAGGTGAATTTACGGGACGCTCTCCGGCAGACCGATTCATCGTGAAAGACAATGTAACAGCAAATACCGTTGACTGGAACAGTATCAACATGCCTTTCGATACTGATAAGTTTAACGCATTGCGCGACAAAGTGGTTCAGCATTTTGAAGGTAAAGACGTTTATGTAGCAGATGCTTACGCTTGTGCTGCCGACAATTATCGCCTCAATCTACGCCTCGTAGCAGAAAAGCCCTGGAGCGCGCAATTTGCGGGCAATATGTTCCTACGCCCCAATCGTGAAGAAATTCTCAACGCCCAACCTGAATGGACGATTCTTTGTGCGCCGACTTTCATGGCAGATGCCAAAATCGATGGTACACGCCAGCATAATTTTGCGATAATTAATTTCTCACAAAAACAAATTATCATTGGTGGTACAGGTTATACAGGCGAAATCAAGAAAGGAATTTTCTCTGTCTTGAATTTTGTATTGCCTGCCGAGCGCAATGTCCTTTCCATGCACTGCTCTGCCAATCAAGGCAATGATGGTGATACAGCAATTTTCTTCGGACTTTCAGGAACGGGCAAAACGACCCTCTCTGCTGACGAAAACCGCAACCTTATCGGCGACGACGAACATGGCTGGTCTGATGAGGGCGTATTCAACTTTGAAGGCGGTTGTTACGCAAAATGCATTGACCTCAGCGAAGAAAAAGAACCACAAATCTATCGTGCCATCAAACCGGGTGCGATACTCGAAAATATTACGTTCAAAGAAGGTACCAACGAGCCGAATTTTGAAGATTGTTCTATTACGCAAAATACTCGCGTATCTTATCCTATTCACCACATTAACAACGCTTTAGAGCCTTCCATCGGCAATCAACCGAAGAATATTTTCTTCTTGACTTGCGATGCATTCGGCGTATTGCCTCCGATTTCAAAACTCACTCCGGGGCAAGCGATGTATCACTTTATTTCCGGCTACACGGCTAAAGTTGCAGGTACAGAAGCAGGTATTACAGAGCCAAAAACGGTTTTCTCTGCTTGTTTCGGTGCACCATTTTTACCACTTCATCCTACTGCTTACGCAGAGATGTTGGGTAAAAAAATGAAAGCAGACCCAAGTATCAATGCATGGCTCATCAACACAGGTTGGACAGGTGGTGCGTATGGTACGGGTTCGCGTATGAAGTTGCGTTATACTCGCGCTATGGTCACGGCTGCTTTGAATGGAGCATTGAATAATGTGCGCTTTGAAGAGCATCCTGTATTTGGCTTATACATGCCAATGACCTGCCCGAATGTACCGGATGAAGTACTCAATCCGAGAAATACATGGGTGAACAAAGATGCATATGACGATAAAGCAAATATTCTCGCAGAGGCTTTTATTCGTAATTTTGAACAATTTGAGGATAAAGCAAATGCAGAAATTTTAGAAGCTGCGCCGAGAGTTGCAGTTATGTAATAAAATTCCAAATCCCAAATTCCAATGAAGCGCATTTGTTTTTTTGGAATTTGGATTTTGTTATTTGGAATTTGAAAAATATACTGGTATCACGTTTTTTCAAAACAGTAAACAGGAGATATGTCAAATGATGTATCTCCTTTTTGTTTGGAGGTTTTTCTAATTGCAAGTAAAACATATTTAAGTATCTATATTTTTAAATAATTACATTGAAATTATATCTTAATTTGTATTTTTGGTTTTATTTAAAAAATAAGTCAAAAATCCCCGCCATTCATTCATTGAAAATATTGTCGCATTGCATCATTATCGCATTGTCGCATTAATACACACACTATGAAAGCCTTACAAGTATCCAAAGGTGGTTTGGACCATCTTCAAATTGTTGAACGCCCCTCTCCCACTCCCGGAGCGCATGATGTTGTTGTCGCATGGCACGCCACCTCTCTGAATTTTCATGATTATCTGGTAGCAGTTGGTGCTATTCCTGTGCTGGAAGAACGGATTCCGATGTCAGATGGTGCCGGAGAAGTGATTGCCGTGGGTTCGGAAGTTCGTGAATTTAAAGTGGGGGATAAAGTCATGGCTTTGTTTTTCCCAAATTGGACGGAAGGTAAGCCGAGCCTCCAAAAAACTATTGGCATTAGCGGCGAAACGGTAGATGGATACATAGTTGAACAATCTTGCCTACCTGCTACTGCAGTCACGCACATGCCCAACGGATACACATATGCGGAAGCCGCTACCCTACCCTGCGCTGCGCTCACAGCTTGGCGTGGATTGATGGTTGAAGGTAATTTGACGGCAGGCGAATCGGTCTTGATAGAAGGCACAGGCGGTATGTCGATATTTGGTTTGCAATTGGCGAAGGCAGCAGGTGCGCGAGTATATGCGACTACTTCTTCGCCGGAAAAAGCAGAGCGATTGAAAGCGATGGGCGCGGAAGCTGTTATCAATTATAAAGAAGATGAACGCTGGGGAAAGACCATTTTGAAAATGACAGGTGGCGTCGATCATGTACTTGATGTCGGCGGTGGTTCTACGATGAAGCAGTCAATTGAAGCAGCCAAAATTGGTGGGCATATCGTAGCTATCGGCATACTCGGCAATGGGCGTAAGGGTGAATTAACCTTCCCCAAATTATTCTTTAAACACCTGACAATGAGTGGTATAGCAGTCGGAAGCCGCGCTATGCAGCAGGATATGGTAGCCGCTATCAATGCCAGCGACATCAAACCCGTAATTGATAAAAGTTTTGGTTTTGACCAATTGGCAGATGCGTTTCGTTATCAGGAGTCAGGGCAGCATTTTGGAAAGATTGTGGTGGAATGGTAATTTTCAGGTAATCCCAATTTAATGTGAAATGCAAGACAATAAATGTAAAATGTCTCGTGTAATAACTATGAGCACTTCTACATTTATTATCTTGCATTTTTTTTATAAAGCTTTAGTTAGTAGCGTGCATCCCACATCATACTTCTTACTTCCTAAATACCATACATTATACTGAATATGAGCAGATTAGTTCTGTGTTTTTTAATAAATACAATAATCATTTGTACTGCATTTGCCCAAAAAGGAAAACCCGAACAACCGGAAAACGGTCCCGGCGGTTGGGGAAGTTACAAACACGAGTCGATTGAGGTGATTGGTGAATTTGCAGAAGAAGCAGATGGATATTGGATGTATCTGCCTGCCTCGCCTACGCCGGATAGCGCAGATGTGGTAGTGTTCTTACACGGTTTCGGAGCGCACAATCCTGATTTATACGGTGCTTGGTTGCGTCATTTGGTGAATCAAGGGAATATCGTCATTTACCCGCGTTATCAAAAGAAATTATTAGTTCCGATTCCTTTCAAGACATATGCTGATAATGCAGCAAAAGGCATCAAAGATGCATTGGCTTATCTGGAAAAAGAACAGAAAGTGAAGCCACGTACAGAAAATTTGGTCTACGTCGGTCACTCTTATGGCGGTAAGTTTGCCGCGTATTTTGCCATCAAGTATAAAGATTACGGGCTTCCAAAACCCAAAGCTGTCTATCCTGTACAGCCCGGTGTGATTGGCTTTAAAGAGGCACAAATGAAGGATTACAGCGAGATGGAAGAGGATATAAAACTATTGACTGTAGTCGGAGAGAAAGACGGAATCGTAGGGGATGCGCTTGCGCTACTGATTTTCAACACAGCAGGTGCAAAGCAGAAAAATCTCGTCTTGAGTGTACGAGATGAAAAACGAAAAAAGCCCAAATTAGATGTGACACATGCCGCCCCTTGTGCAGTAGATAATGAGTTTAAAGCATTCAAACGTACCAACTACATTATGCGAATTGGTAAACGCCGTTCGGAAACTGATGTGATTGATTTTTATTGTTATTGGAAATTATTGGACGCGCTAATGGATTGTTCGTTTTATGGAGAAAATTGCGAATATGCCTTCGGCAATACTGAACAACAGACTTTTATGGGGCTTTGGAGTGACGGAAATCCGGTGCAACCCATGCGCGTATTCACCGAACCCGTTTACCCTAAAAAAACTGAACGAGGCAATAGAAAAATTGGAAAACCCGCGAAAAAAGATTAACTTGCAAAATAAGGCAACTCGAAATAAATAACTGGTCAAAGCCACTACCATTGTTTTATGGTTGGGATGATTTTTTTGCAAAGCAAAAAACCGTAATAACAATCGAACCATCAAGCAATTGAACAATGACAACTTTTGACTTAAAACTCAACTTTTGCCAAATTTGTGCAAGAGTCCATGAGAAAGGTACTAAAATGAAGCAATCAAAACCTTAAAATACACCCTCTATGAATAAAAAGAAAATCGTCGTACTCACCGGTGCCGGTATTAGTGCCGAGAGTGGTATCAAAACCTTCCGCGATGCAGACGGATTATGGGAAGGGCATGATGTAATGCAAGTAGCCTCCCCACAAGGTTGGGATGCAAATCCCGAACTTGTACTTGACTTTTACAATCAACGTCGCGCCCAATTGGACGAAGTAAATCCCAATGCTGCACACACCACACTAGCCGAACTGGAAAGTAAATATCACGTCACCGTAGTGACCCAAAATGTAGACGACCTCCACGAAAGAGGCGGCTCTACCAATATTATCCACTTACATGGTGAGCTTCGCAAAATGCGTAGCACTAATTATCCCGGGTTAATATATGACTATAAAGACCCTATCAAGCTGGGCGATACCTGCGAACGCGGTGCCCAACTACGCCCGCATATCGTCTGGTTTGGCGAGGCTGTACCGATGCTCGAAGTAGCTGCCGCTGCTACGATGGATGCTGATATCTTGATTATTATCGGGACTTCAATGCAAGTCTATCCCGCTGCGGGTTTGATTGGATTTACTCAAGCACATATCCCCAAATACTTTATCGATCCACGCCCCGCTATCCACGCTTCCGATTATCCGAATTTAACTATTTTTGCTGAAAAAGCAACAACAGGTGTTCGTCGTGTTGTTGATATTTTAATGGAAAAATAATTGGAGTCATAACTTTTTGAGACATAAATGGTTTAACACTTACGTGTTACTTTTATATGATTGTCCTGTCACAATCATGCAACTTTTTCATTAAACTTATCTACTATATGATAAGGTGCCGACAGTAAATCCCTCCGGGTGACTTTACTTTTGTTTGAGCTATGACCGTAGGCATTTTGATTAAAAGCGCAGTTTTAATTGTCCTATACGTCTCATCCAAAGAGCGAAAACGCGGCATCTACTAAGCAGCGACTTCGGTCGCTGCTTTTTTATTTTATGATAAAAATTGCAATAAGTAATAATGCATAGTCGATAGAAAAAGTGTACAATAGCGTTGAAAACTCACATCATCAATCAATTATTAACCATCTATTCCGAGTAAATCACAACTTGATTTTTATGACCAAAACCCAACTAATACGGAGTTTCTTCGTTAAAAAAAATAAATTCTAATTCAAATTGTGCATTTACTTTACTTGATTAATCCGATGCTTCACTCGAATTTGGAATTCACAACTTTTCAAGTTTACGACTATCGCAACTTGAATTAATTACTATCTTTACCGCCCCATTTTGAAACTATAATTATTAAACGATAAATAATGTCGATTTTAACAAAGAAGTCAGAGGAGTTTTTATTCAAATATCTAAATAATGCATCACCAACCGGTTTTGAAGCACCCGGACAGAGGATTTGGCTCGATTATATCAAACCCTACATTGATGAATTTGAAGTAGATAATTATGGTACTGTATTCGGTGTGATTAATCCGGGACAGGATTACAGAGTAGTCATTGAAGCTCACGCAGATGAGATTTCGTGGTTTGTGAATCATATTGATGATAAAGGCTTCATTAAAGTCATTCGTAATGGCGGGTCTGACCACCAAATAGCCACCTCCAAGCAAGTCAATATTCATACAAAAAAGGGTATCGTAAAGGGTATTTTCGGATGGCCCGCTATACACACCCGTCGTGGTAATGAGAAGGAGAAAAACCCAAATCTCAAGACAATTTTCATTGATGTCGGAGCAAATTCTAAAGAAGAAGTACTCGAAATGGGTATTCATGTAGGTTGCGTCATCACTTATCCTGATGAGTTGATGCTCCTAAACGACCGCTATTACTGCGGACGCGCTTTAGATAATAAAATGGGCGGTTTCTGTATTGCAGAAGTGGCGCGACTGATTAAGAAAAATAAAATCAAACTCCCCTACTCGCTTTATATTGTCAATGCGGTGCAAGAAGAAGTCGGATTGCGTGGTGCACAGATGATTGCACGTCGTATCAAGCCACATGTTGCCATCGTCACTGACGTGACGCATGATACGCACACACCAATGCTTTCTCCAAAAGAATACGGCGACATCAAATCGGGCGAAGGACCGACCATCACTTATGCTCCTGCTGTACACAATATCCTTCAAGAACTTGTCGTAGAAGTCTCCGAGAAAAATAAGATTCCGCTTCAACGCGAAGCAGCTTCGCGCTATACAGGCACGGATACTGACGCCTTTGCCTATTCCAACGAAGGTGTGCCGGCTACGCTCATTTCACTCCCCCTACGCTACATGCATACTACCGTAGAAATGGCGCACAAAGATGATGTCGAAAATGTCATCCGTCTCATCTACGAGACACTTCGCAAAATCAAGAAAAATCACAATTTTAAATACTTCTGATGAGTTGATGAATTGACGAGTTGTTGAGTTGTCGTTTTCTACAACTCGTCACAATTCGTCAACCCAACAACTCGTCGCTATGCTTAAAAAAATCATCGACCTAATACTATACAGCAACCTCTTTATAGCTTGCTGTGCAGTGGCGATGACTTGGCAAACGCAGTTGCTGCTAGGGCAGGAATTGGCATTTACACCATTGGTGGGTTTGGTGTTTTGTGCGACTTTGGTGATATACGCTTTGCATCGTGTAGTGGGCATGTCCAAAGTAAAGGATTTTTTGGATGTAGAGCGTTTTCATGTGATTCAGACCTATTGGTCGCATATTTCGTTTTATGCAGTATTGGCGGTGATTGGTGGTGCGGTTTGTTTCTTTTATTTGAATCTCTCTACACAACTTGCGCTTGTTTTGCCTGCCTTATTTTCCATTGCGTATGTATTGCCATTTCTCGGAAAAAAAAGAGAAAAACGACTACGCGATGTGCATTTTATCAAAATATTTCTCATCGCCATTGTATGGGCATATGTGACGGTTTTATTACCTGCAATTGAATTGGATATTTGGCAGGAAAAACGAATATGGTTGATGTTTGTAGAACGCAGTCTTTTTGTTTTTTGTATAACGCTTCCTTTCGATATTCGTGATTTAAAAGTAGATAAACACAATAACGTCAATACCTTACCCGCTAAATTGGGACTGACCAATACACTCCGACTTGCCTTTTTACTAATGACGATTTTTGTTGTTTTGTGTTTTGTGAATTATTCTTCTATTTCCTCTCTTGCTTTACTCATTTCTGCGGTTTCTACTTACTTTCTAATTTATTTTTCTCCTCAATTTACACACGATTATTACTTCACAGGATTAATGGACGGTACGATGATTATACAATTTTTGGCGTTGTGGGTCAGTAGTTTCGTGGTGTTGTAGTGTTGTGGTTTCGTGGTATTTTTCATAAAACAAAAAAAGAAACGCGGATTCATTTATTTCTAAATGAATCCGCGTTTTATTTTTCAAATTAGTCTTGTTGAATTGTAAAGAAATTCCGCGAAGCGAGAAAACTACAACACCACGAAACCACGATACAACAACACTAATTATTATCAATCACCTGAAAGGCTCATCAATATCTGAAGAATGTACCAAAACAACAGCATCAAAGAACCAAACAAACCGAGCGAAGCGGCTACGTATTGGTCGGTACGGTAGTGATGAACCATGTTAGAAGTCTGATAAAGTATCGAACCTCCTGCGAGTAAAACCATAGCTCCTGAAAACCACAAGCCAAGATTGAATCCAAAAGCAATACCGGCTACGATAAGTCCCATAGCAATGAAACCACCAATGGTCAATGCGCCGCGTAGGAAAGAAAAGTCTTTGCCGGAAAGCAGTACGAATGCCGATAAGCCTGTAAATAATCCAAGTGTAATGACGCCCGCTTGCATGACGAGTTGGGGTTGCCCAAGTGCTATCATTGCAATGTACATCATTGGTACAAAGATAAATGCCTGCGCTGCAACGAAAAGAATCAGTGCGCCATATTGAGCATTTTTATTAGTACTTCCCATTGCCCAACGTTCAGCCATCGAGGTCGCAAACATAAAACCGCCTAAAACAATGAGCCAAGTCCAACCTTGTGTCATTGCCAAACCGATTTTGACGATAGCAGGAGTGCTAAGGAATATAGCTTCAATGACAACAAAGAGCAAGACTGCGAGTGCTACATGTAAGTATGTTTTTCTAATAAAAGTAGCACGTTCGGTACTCGATACTTGACTAGCTACTAAATTTTGATCCAAAGGAGTGTTATAATCCATAATTTGATTGGTTTAGTGATGAAAATTGTTTTTCAGCTTGTAATATTACAAAAAATCTGCCGAAAAAGTTCTTTTCGTCCGTTAATTTTCTTTCACTTCTTCGATAGTTGATGTACCTGATGAATGGTCATCACAGGTCCATTGCCATTCCTCGTGCAAGCGTATACGTCCATCTTCAAGTACTTCCGGCGTAGAAGTGCAACGCCCCGACTTAAATTCTCCTGCACGATTGAGGTGTTGGTAGCGCATGTCAAGCGAGCCATCTTCATGTACAAATGCCATTAGTGTACCCCACCAAATACTTCCACCTTGATAGGTTGCCCACACGATACTCCCTTCATGTCGATAATGAAAGCGCGTTTCTTCCGACACTTCGCCCGTCCCCGTATTATCTATTGTAACGAATATTTTATCGTGGTAATTTATCATGATGTATATTATTCTATGGCTCAATTGCTTTATTGTTCAATTGTTTTAGTGAAACTTTTGCTTCGCAAAAGTTCTATCCAACAGTGAAGCCATGAAACAATTGAACCATGAAGCCATGAATTCTTTCCACAAAAATAAAAAAGTCGCTTTTGAGAAGCGACTTTTATAGCAAGAAATTTATGATGGGATGAGCAAAATAAATTTCTGTTTGATAACCAGGGGAGTGTATTTTTTCAAATAATGAACGACAAATTGAAACTCATTTATAATTTACCGTTCACCATTCATCGTTATTTTACCTGTATTTCTCTTGTCAATGTTTTGGAGAATGTATTGAGAATCACTGTATAATTTCCTTTTGGAAACTCATCATACACCAATTCGTAGAGTGTATTGTCGGGCAATTCCCACAAAACAGCCTCTTTAACGATTTCACCTTTTTCATTCTTCACGACCAACTCTTTGGCATATCCGTCGATTTCCATGAAATCTATAAAACAAATTTTACTATCCGGATCAGTAGCGAAAACTTTTTGAGTATTTACTTCTTCGTATGCAGGCAATTCGATGTCAATATCGTTGTGTGGTTTGGGTTGAGCAAATGATAAGGTAAGTGTGAGGGAAAAAATTAAGCTCAAAAGAGCGGCTCGAAAACTCATAGCGTTCCAAATTTTACAATTGTTAAGAATCATTTATTGTGACGTGCAAATATACCGATATATTACACCGTAAACACAATTTTAACTTTGCTATAACATTTAAACGGTTTTTTTGAAAATCAGAACGCAATAAGTTAATTTTTAATCCATAATTAAAATAAAATCAATAAATTACACTAAAAAATTAATTAACACATGTAATTAACGATATTCTATAAAATTTTGTAATACAATGTTTTACCCGATTTAGGATTTTTTTTGATATTTCATTAACTAAATCAAAAAACGTAGTTATTATGACAAAAAAAGTCCTTTGCTACAGCAAAAGGACTTCAGTTTAGAGGAAAGAGGAAAATCGTTTTTCTTTTCAAATTCAGATTGCTACGCAATCTTCGTTTATCTAACCAAATTTTAATTTAATTTCACAAAAATAAAACTCTATAAACAAGTAGATTAAGAGGTGGGAAAAGTTGCATTGCAGATGTTTTTTTGAGTGTTAAATAATTCTTATCAATCGATAGATTGGTAGTCCATAGTCGATAGGTAATTGTGAGTGTAATGTTCTTTTTTCGCACAGCGAAAAAATGAACCTATAGACTATTAACTATAAACTAATTTCACAAAAAATGTGCATCAAATGTCAAGGGCAAAATATCTTTGATGGAATCCAAGACATACACTTCACCTGTTTCTCCATGTAAAATCACCCGAATGGGATGTTGGAATCTATACTCACTCTCATGTATCACTTGGCGGCACGAACCACAAGGTGTAACAGGTTTATTGACTAAATGGCTGCCACTTTTTGCTGTGATAGCTATGGCTTCAATCGCTTCGTTTGGGTATTGTGAGGCGGCGGCAAATATCGCTACACGCTCAGCGCATAGTGTCACCGGAAAAGCTGCATTTTCCTGATTGCTACCGATAATAATTTTACCATTTTTAAGTCGCAGTGCTGCACCTACTTTAAATTTGGAGTAAGGCGCATAGGCATCTTCTAATGATTTTTTTGCTACTTCTAACAGACTTGCATCCGCACGACTCAATTCTTCCACATTTTCATACACCTCTATATTTGCATTTAAACTAAGTATTTTCATAAGTCGAGTTGCGAGTTGCGAGTTACGAGTTGCGAGTTACCTAAAAAGACGTAATTTTATGTATTTAATAACTCGAAAACCCGTAACCCGTAACCCGAAATTCATTTATTATTTTAAATTTGCCCCCGTTCCCGTACTGTTACGTACTCTCGTTCAGTGCTGTTCCAAAAAAGGGCTTCAAAGATAGAAGAAAAGTTGTGATTTTCGCTTCTATTTGAAATTCTTTTCATTTTCATAGATTTAAAAATACTTTATAGATTTTGAAAAATATACTCATTATAGGTGCAGGTCGCTCCGCGACTGCCCTCATCAAATATACGCTAAGTCAGGCGGAAAAGCACAACTGGTTTGTCACTGTGGCAGATGCTGACCCTGAAGTTGCAGAGAGGAAAGTCAACGGACATACGCATGGTAGAGGTACATGGCTTGATGTAATGAAGCCCAATGATCGCCGCGACATCATCGAGCGCAATGATGTAGTGGTGTCGCTCCTGCCCGCACACCTACACATCAAGGTAGCCAAGGATTGTATCAAGTACAAAAAGCACCTTGTGACAGCTTCGTATATCTCACGCGACATGTATCGCTTGGGTGAGCAGGTCAAGTCCGCTGAGTTGATTTTTATGGGGGAAATGGGACTCGACCCCGGTATCGACCATATGTCTGCCATGCAAACTATCAATGAACTCCGCGAAAAAGGGGCTGAACTACAGGCATTTCGTTCATATGCAGGTGGTTTGATTGCACCTGAATGTGATAATAACCCGTGGCACTACAAATTCACTTGGAATCCAAGAAATGTGGTACTCGCCGGACAAGGCACAGCACAATATATCGAGAGCGGACACTACAAACATATCCCCTACCACCGTCTTTTTTCGGAATATGAAACCATTGACATACCGGGTATGGGCGAGTATGAGGCATATCCAAATCGTAGTTCGCTACTGTATCGCACGACTTATGGTTTGGATAAAATTCCAAGTTTGCTGCGAGGGACTATCCGTTGTAAAGGTTTTTGCGAAGCGTGGAATGCACTCGTGCAAATCGGTCTGACAGATGACACTTATCCGATTATTGGCTCAAAGAAATTGACCTATCATCAGTTGGTAGATGGCTACTTGAGGCGCAATGACGGTAATAGTACACTCAAAGAACGAGTTGCTGATATGCTTAAAATCGAAAAGAATTCTGAGGTGATGAAAAAATTGGAATGGTTGGGTATTTTTGACCGTTCTAAGATTGGTCTGAGTAAAGCCACCCCTGCTCAAATCCTCCAACATCTCCTCGAGCAAAAATGGAAACTCGAACCTAAAGACAAGGACATGATTATCATGCAACATGAGTTTGATTATAAGTTGAATGGTAAACAAGAATCGCTCGTTTCAACGATGGTATTGAAAGGAAATGACTCTGTAGATACGGCTATGTCGCGCCTCGTAGGGTTGCCACTTGGTATTTTTGTGAAGTTGATTATGTTGGGCAAAATTAAAGCTACGGGCGTAAATATTCCTGTAATGGAAGAGGTTTACACGCCAGTATTGAAGGAACTGGAAGATTACGGCGTGGTATTTAAAGAGACTAAGAAATAAACGGGTTACGGGTTGCGAGTTATTTTAACCCGCAACTCGCAACCCGCAACTCGTAACTCGTTAACTATGAAACATTTACTTGCACCTTCTTTATTGGCAGCAGATTTTACGCGACTGTATGAAGCAGTGGATTTGGTGGAAAATTCGGAAGCAGATTGGTATCACTTGGATGTGATGGATGGGGTTTTTGTGCCGAATATTTCCTTCGGGATGGCTATCATCAAGCAACTGAGATCGATTTCTAAGAAACCATTTGATGTGCATTTGATGATTGTGGAGCCGGAAAAATATATCACGCAATTTCGAGAAGCGGGAGCGGATGTGATTACGGTGCATTACGAGGCATGTCCGCACATACATCGTACACTCGCACAGATACGCGAGACGGGTGCACAGGCAGGTGTCGCGATTAATCCGGGTACGCCCGTTTCGGCATTGGAGGATGTACTGGATGAAGCGGATTTGGTTTTGTTAATGTCAGTAAATCCGGGCTTTGGCGGGCAGAAATTTATTTATAATACACTCAAAAAAATCGAACAAGTCAAAGAACGCATTATCACAAGAAACCTTCCTGCAAAAATCGAGATAGATGGCGGAGTAGGTTTACAAAATGCAGAGGCTATCTTGAAAGCCGGGGCGGATGTGTTGGTGGCAGGAAGTAGCGTATTTAAGGCTGAAAATCCGAAAGAAGCGATTACGAGATTGAAGGAGATTGGGAAAGGGAGTTTGTTGGTTTAATACTTAATCTTGCTTTTCCCTAATTGAACTTGTACTTGATTCTTGTACAGACAGGTCGCAACCTGTCCCTAATCAACTTAATATGAACATCCACCGCGCCACACTCGACGACCTCTCCCCGCTCGCTCACCTATTCGATTTATACCGTATTTTCTACAAACAAACAAGTGACCTCGCGGCTGCAGAAGCCTTTATACATGAACGTCTCTCGCTGAATGAAAGTGTTATTTTCGTCGCAAAAATTGATGGTGAATATGCAGGATTCACTCAGCTATATCCATCCTTTACTTCCGTAGGAATGAAGCGGATTTGGTTATTGAATGATTTGTATATCCACAAAGATTTTCGGAAAAAAGGCGTTGGTGAAGCCTTGATTCGACACACTTTCGACTATGCGCGTAAGACAGGGCGTGTGAGAGTCATTCTTGAGACCGGTAGCGATAATATTCAGGCGCAAGCATTATATGAGAAAATTGGTTTTGAACGCAGTACCAGCATCAATTATGGATATAAAATAATTTCCAAATAATCCTATAAAACCCTTACCTTTGCGCCGCTTTAATTTAGCGCATCAAGTCTGAACCTGAACTTAGGCACGATTCTTTACGTATTATACGGGAAATTCGCGCTCGAAATTGAACTTGCGCTTAACATCTGTAAGGACAAGTCGCAACTTGTCCCTAACTAAACTAATAATGGTTTATCTCACAAGAGTAGAAAATTTCAATGCCGCACATCGTCTCTGGGTCAATGAATGGAGCGAAGAAAAAAACTTCGAAGTATTCGGAAAATGTGCCAACAAAAATTTTCACGGACACAATTATAAATTAGTCGTTACGGTAAAAGGTACGCCCGACCCTTTGACGGGTTTTGTAATGAATGCCAAGGATTTAGGAGGCATTATTAAGCGAGAAGTCACAGAAATACTTGACCACACCAATCTGAATCTGGACAAAAACTTCTTGCCGGATAATGTACAGCCAACTTCCGAAACCCTCGTCATTCATATCTGGAAACAGCTCGCGCCTCACATAAACAATTGTGCCTTACACAGTGTTCGTTTATACGAAACCGAAAAAATTTATGCAGAGTATTTGGGCGAATAATTCATTTATTATTCACCAATAATTTCCGGCGATTTTTCCTTGCTATGGACTATCGACATGGACTACCAACTAATTTATGTCATATAAGAAAACAGAGACTTACGACCAACCAACGACAGAAGATTTACAAAAGAAATACCTCCATATCCTCGAAAAACTTGGTGAAGACCCCGACAGAGACGGCTTAGTCAAAACCCCCGAACGCGCTGCCAAAGCGATGCAATTCCTCACACAAGGTTATCATCTTGACCCTGCTGAAATCCTTCGCGGCGCAATGTTTAAAGAAGAATATAGCGAAATGGTGATTGTGAAAGATATTGAAGTATATTCTTTGTGTGAACACCATATTCTGCCTTTCTTCGGCAAGGCGCATATCGCTTATATTCCTAATGGTTATATCGTTGGATTGAGTAAAATACCGCGTGTCGTGGATGTATTTGCGCGTCGTTTGCAGGTACAAGAACGTCTTACTCATGAAGTACTCCATTGCATTCACAACACTTTGCAACCGCTTGGTGTTGCGGTAGTTATCGAAGCACGACATATGTGTATGATGATGCGTGGTGTCCAAAAACAAAATTCTATTACGACCACCTCTGCCTTCACAGGCGCATTTGAACATATCCAAACCCGAAATGAATTTTTAAATCTAATTGACAAAAAGTTATTATAATGCTACAATGCGATAATGCTACAATGCGATAATGTCATTGAAGCATTGGCGCATTCTAGCATTGACGCATTAATTATGAGAGCTTATCTTTTTCCCGGACAGGGCGCGCAATTCACAGGCATGGGTGAGGATTTGTACGAACAATCTGACCTTGCCAGCAGCCTATTTGAAGAGGCAAATGACCTACTTGGATTTTGTATTACAGATGTGATGTTTGCAGGTACCGAAGAGGATTTGAAGCAGACAAAAATTACGCAACCTGCGATTTTTCTGCATTCGGTGATTACAGCGCGTTTGCGGGAAGATGTCTTTCAGCCGGATATGGTCGCGGGACATTCATTGGGTGAATTTTCGGCGTTAACAGCAGTCGGCGCATTGAGTTTTGAAGACGGACTACAATTGGTTTATAAGCGAGCAATGGCGATGCAAAAAGCTTGTGAAGCACAGGAAAGTACGATGGCAGCAATTTTGGGTTTGGAAGATGATGTCGTGGAAAGAGTTTGTGATTCGATAGACGATATTGTAGTGCCTGCCAATTATAATTGTCCCGGTCAATTGGTGATTTCGGGTACGGTGAATGGTGTGGTTTCGGCAGTAGAAAAATTGAAGGAATTGGGTGCGCGACGCGCTTTGGTCTTACCTGTCGGAGGTGCTTTTCACTCACCATTAATGGCTTCGGCGAGGGAGGAATTGCAACAAGCCATTGAGGAAACGAATTTCTCAAAGCCGCAATGTCCTGTTTATCAGAATGTTCATGCAAAGCCGGAAACTGACCCCGAAGCCATTCGCAAAAACTTAATCGAACAACTCACTGCTCCCGTTCGCTGGACACAGACGCTCCAAAATATGCTCGCCGCAGGTGCAGCACAATTCACCGAGGTGGGCGGCAAGGGAAAAGTCCTACAAGGCATGGTCAAGAAAGTCAATCGCAAAATTCCAACAGAAACGCTGATATTCAATGCTTAACTTGACAATGTTAACTTTAAATAAAAAATATATGTAGTGCAGATAGGACACAGATTCAACGGATTGAATGGATGAAAACGGATACAAAATCCGTTAAAATCTGTTTTATCTGTTCAATCCGTGTCCTATTACATTTAAATTTTTAAAACATAACATTGTCAAGTTAAAGGTGTTAATGTTATTCAACTATTGTAAATTATCAATTTTAAAGTTATAAAATTTTTATTCTTTTGTGGCATTGACATTTCTAAAGAATGGTTTGATGCTGCCA
>JAHDEO010000416.1 GCA_020628725.1 Saprospiraceae bacterium | reverse complement strand
CCTAACGGCACTCAAAACGATTTTTTTCCTCAAAAAAGCTACCGATATTTTGCACTTAACAGTGCTGCCCAATAAATGGTCAATTCCGTTAATAAAAAAACTCACCAAACGTGACAAATTTACTTTTGCGAACATGTTGATATTGATAACACGACAAGCAAGTCGTCAAATAACAATTTTCAAAGGACAATATGATAGAAAAGCCACTTTACCGTGTCACATAACTAAGTACTTTTATAGAGGCATCCGCTTTTGTATGCATGGAAAATATTGGAAAGCATTTTCAAAAGAAAATTAAATGTAACTATTAATCACAAGGAACATGAGCGATTACTTGAGGCTTTAATCAGGACAATCATCTCCGTCTTAACTTTTGATAGGGTTTAATACTCTTTTAGGCTAAGAATTAAACATTCAAGTGAGGAAAATACCAAGATTGGATATTGCGGCTTTTATAAAAAAGAGAATATCTGAGGTATTATGTTGGTGGAGTAATGAAAAATTGGTGGTTTATCAATCTGTTTTAGGGGGTATTTCTGCCGTTGACAACCAGAAACCAACAATCGTAGCTATCGCTCTCCGAAAATCATCAAAATCTAAAGGCTTGTGTACGTATGAGTTAGCATGGAGTTTATAGACTTCCATGATTTCATTCGGATGATAAGAGTTCGTAAGTACTATTATAGGTATTGCTTTTAGCGCATCGTCGTTTTTCACTACCCTCAGCACTTCCTTACCTTCTTTTTTGGGCATATTCAAATCCAAAAAAATGAGATCGGGAGTCGGGGCATCGTGGTACTTATCTTTTTTATACAGAAAATCCAGCCCTTCTTCACCGTCCATAGCTACTGAAATATTGATTTTCTCGTCTACTTCTCCTAGCGCTTCTTGTATTAATCTAATATCAGCAGGCCTATCTTCCATGATAAGTATATCATAATATCTGGCCACTTTCTTCATAGGTTGTACTTTTTATGTAAAATAATTTGGGATGAAAAGTGTTTTGTCTTAGTTGGAGTCCTATTTCCTAAATCAAGGTAAGACTAAAAAGATATTATCGCAAGGATAGTGACAGGGCAAGCGAGCCCAAACGACGCCATAAAGATAGTCATTTGTGGTCGCTTGCCTGCAATTTCTCTAATTTTAACTAAAAATAGAATCTCTTATTTTTTAATTAAAATCAAATTTAATGCCTTGTGCCAAAGGTACTTCCTTACTATAATTAATTGTATTCGTTTGGCGACGCATGTATGCTTTCCAAGAATCCGAGCCACTTTCGCGACCTCCGCCGGTTTCCTTTTCACCACCAAAAGCACCACCGATTTCCGCACCACTTGTTCCGATATTGACATTGGCAATACCGCAATCCGAACCTGCGCTGGAGAGGAATAATTCTGCCTCTCTCAGATTCGTCGTCATAATCGCGGAAGACAGTCCTTGCGGTACATCATTTTGCATCGCTATGGCATCATCGAGGTCATTATAGCTCATCAGGTAAAGGATGGGCGCAAATGTCTCATGCTGCACAATAGCCATCTCATTGCGTACTTCTGCTATACATGGGCGCACATAGCAACCACTTTCATAGCCTGCACCTTCCAATACTCCACCTTCGACGAGCATTGTACCGCCTTGTTCTTTGACTTTTTGAATGGAATTGAGGTAGTTATTGACTGCATCTGTGTCGATAAGAGGTCCCACATGGTTGTTTTCGTCCAGAGGGTCGCCAATTCTCAATTGCTTGTAGGCATTTACGAGATTGTCTTTTACCTTGTCATAGACGCTTTCGTGGATGATTAAACGACGAGTAGAAGTACAACGTTGTCCGGCAGTACCTACTGCACCGAAAACTGCACCAACTGTAGTGACTTCCAAATCGGCATGAGGCGTAACAATAATCGCATTATTGCCACCCAATTCGAGGAGAGTTTTGCCCATTCTTGAAGCCACCGCTGCACCTACGATTTTCCCCATTCGGGTACTGCCCGTAGCAGATATCAAAGGTACTCTTGTATCGCTAGTCAGCCATTCGCCGACCTTATAATCGCCAGTTATGACGCAAGAAACCCCTTCAGGGATACTATTTTTTTCGAAGACTTTTGCTAAAATATTCTGACAGGCAACTGAACACAAGGGGGTTTTCTCCGAACCTTTCCATACACAAACATCACCACACACCAACGCGATCATAGAGTTCCAAGCCCATACTGCTACCGGAAAGTTGAACGCAGAAATAATCCCTACAATCCCAAGCGGATGCCACTGCTCGTACATACGGTGTAGTGGACGCTCAGATTTCATGGTCAATCCGTAAAGTTGACGTGATAAGCCTACTGCAAAGTCACAAATGTCAATCATTTCCTGCACTTCGCCCAATCCCTCTTGGTAGCTTTTGCCCATTTCGTAGCTGACCAATTTGCCGAGCGCTTCTTTGTGTTCGCGCAATGCATTTCCGTATTGACGCACGATTTCGCCGCGCTGTGGGGCAGGCATAAGCCGCCATTCATTGAATGCTTTTTGTGCGGTCTGTATGATTTTTTCGTATTCTTCTTTAGTTGTGGTGCTTACCTTACCGATAAGTTTGCCATCTACCGGGGAATAAGATTCTATAAGGTTATTATTTGCTTCGAACCAACGTCCACCTGTACTTGAACCTGAGTTGACTGCCGCCAAGCCAAGTTCTTTGAGTATTTTTTCCATTTATATTTGTTTGAAAGAGCATAGGGTCGGTATTTTGCGGCGCAAAGGTACGGGTTTATTTCCGCAATTTATAATAAAATTTTCAAATACTCAATTCATAAACACTTTTAATTTATTATTTTTACTTATGTTTTATAATTTTATTTATCGAAACGTTATTATTTGAATTTATTATAATGAAATAGATGCCTTGCGCTTGATTTGAAATATCAATTGACTTATTGTTTCTTATATGTCCCGACTGAACAACTCGTCCCGAAATGTCTATAATTTCATACTGCCCTTGATAGACACCTTGAATCTCAAATTCACCCGTATTCGGATTAGGGAAAACGATAATATTTTGACTAATTGGTGACTCAATTGAAGTCAACATATCGACCATTACGCTCAATGTTGTATTGGTGATGACGGGTGGATTTTGGTCAAAATAAATTCCGGCAGAATTACGAATGACGGTATTGTTTTCCACATTTTCATTGGCGCGTATCATGTAGGAGACATAGCCCTGACTTCCTTCAAAATTGGTGGTAGAATCAGGTAAAAAGATATTTCTAAATTCAAAAGTCAACACACCGTCATCAGTCATACTCGTTGACAATTTATCAGCGTGGCTGCTACCTAATACGCGGAAAGTTCGTAGGTCAAGATTTACATCTAATGTATCTTTTATCACTACATCGTAAGCGACATCATTGCCCGTGTTTTGGAAACGAATGGTGTAAATCAGGTCTTCATCAAGTAACGCTTCATAGTGATAACGCGAAGGGTTAATGAGTTTATCATTAGGGTCGAAAGAACACTGTACTTCAGGATTGTAACGAAATCCTTCGGAGGAATCTTCTCCATTAATATCAGTGAAATCGGTGTACGTAACAAAATTCAATTCGCCACCAACCGCGAAATCCGGTGGTCCGGGTATTTGTATTTCTACTTGCCAAGTAATTGATTGACCGGGATATAAATCCGTAAAATCCCAACCATAATAGTTGAGCGTAGTAATAGTCGTATCCGGTTGGTCCATGAACTGGATTTGTTCGATATTTTCGTCATACTGAAACCATGTAGTGCCGCTTGCAATGGTGGTTCCGAGGTTTTTGGTGGTGATGTCAAAGGTAATCAAGTCATTGCAACGTGTGGGTGGCGAGGCAATCGTGGTAACGATGTGGGAGATTTGATTGAGAGGATAAATACCGAATGTTACTTCTTCCAATTCGCCCTCTTGCAGTGAGACGAAATGGCTTGTGGAGTCAGTGGTGAGTTGCCAGTTGGGATTGAGGGATTGATTGTAGGTGATGGTGTAAGAGCCGGGATTGACTCCCATTATATTTTGACTCAAAAAAGCAAAATCAGAAGGGGTCAATTCCATCAAAATATCGTCAAAAATAAATTCATGATTATCATATAATTTATTTTGATTATAATCTAAAAATGCAATACTATTAATTCTCGCAGGAAACTCGCAACTGGTGATTACTTCCCAAATACTATTACACCCCACCGCATTATCATAAACACTTGCATCACTTCCGTCAGACAAGTAATAACATAGGCTATAATTATTACAGAAGGAGAGATTAGGGTTTCCGTGTATAGATATATTGTCCACGTCTGAAATATCTATAAATTCCAACCCCTCAATGTTTGACAGAGAATTGTTACCAGCAATAGCAATTTGATCATGTATCTTGTCAAAATTTCTTATCCCATCAATATTGGTCAGGCTAGCATTAACTAAACAATTAAACACTCCGCCATAATCTACCACACTTTCCAAACCATCTAAATTAATGAGGTTATCATTATTCCAAATACGCAATCCTAAAGGATTTATGCTTTGTAGATTTTCAAGATGGCTTAGGGTTTCAAGTTTAGGATTTATAGTAAGTTGAAGCAACGTAACTCTACTTAAATTTTGCAATCCGTTCAGACTCAAAAGTTCAGGGTTATTGGAGATAATGAGTGCACCTATAGAATTGATACTATTTAATCCATTTAAATCCAACAATTTATCATTGGATATAATCTCAAGGTTCCTGCGAACTGTATCTAAATGCTCAAAATTTGGTAGCTGAATCAATTCGTCATTATCAGAGATAGTCAGCCAATGGCAGTTACTCTTAATTTGCCCAATACCGGATACATTAGTCAGTAAAGGATTTGCTTCTATTATAATATCCCATCCAATCGAATCCAAGTTCTGAAAACCTAAGTCCGTTATATTCCAATTGGTTTCAATTATCAGACTACCGTTAATCGTATGAATATTTTCAAGTCCGCTCATATCATTGAGTATCATATTTCTATGGATATGAAGCCCTCCAACAGACTCAAGCTGATTCAATCCATCCAAATTATCAATCAAATCTGAATAGAATCCATTCCCAACAGTAACATAACCTTGCACCTCCGTGCATCCCGGATAATTCACCGCAAAACTATCAATCTCCTCCTGCGTAGAAAGTACAATCCCATCAGGCAGACACGCTTGCCCATACCCTAAATTCACCAAAAATAAACCAACCAAAAACAGATAAGCACTTTTCATGATGTTATAATTTTTATGAGAAAAGAATGCATAAAAATACAAATAATTCATTGAAAATCAACAAAAAGAAAACCCTTTGAAGCAACAAACAGTCACTTCAAAGGGTTGGTGTCTTTACGAAAAATAAATATAGAAAATTATTTTCTACGCTCCGTTACAAATGTAACCAATTGCTCCAACGAATCCCGTGCCGGACAATCGGGAAAGGTATGCAATATCTCAAAAGCCTCCGTTCGGTAGCGATACATCGCTTCCTGTGCATAAGGGATACCGCCGCTATTTCGCACAAAATTGAGTACTTCGACGACCTTGTCAGGTTCAGTACTTTTGTTTTTGATGATGTTGATAATGTAGTTGCGTTGCTTGCGGTCGGTGTGGTTGAGCGCGTAGATGAGTGGGAGGGTCATTTTCTTTTCCTTCACATCAATGCCTTTCGGTTTGCCGATTTCTTCCTCGCTGAAATCCAATAAATCATCACGAATCTGAAAAGCAATACCTATTTTTTCACCAAACTCGCGCATAGCATCAATCTTATGTGGGTCTTTCGTAGCCGAAGCCGCCCCCGCACAACATGCCGCCGCAATAAGAGAAGCCGTTTTTTTGCGAATTATATCATAATAAATATCTTCTTTAATATCCAATCGACGCGCCTTTTCAATTTGTAGCAATTCACCTTCACTCATTTCTTTGACAGCACGCGATACGATTTTGAGGAGTTGAAATTCGTCATTATCCAATGCCAATAAAAGCCCTTGCGACAACAGATAATCACCCACCAAAACAGCGATTTTATTTTTCCACAAAGCATTGATAGAGAAAAACCCGCGTCTTTCGAGCGAATCATCCACTACATCGTCATGCACAAGTGTCGCAGTGTGCAACAACTCCACAAGCGAAGCCGCGTGATAAGTCGAATCATTCGTATCATCGCACAATTTCGCACTCAAAAACACAAACATCGGGCGCACTTGCTTACCCTTGCGACGCACGATGTATTGCATCACCTTGTCCATCAGCGGAACGTGGCTTTGCATAGCCTCCCTGAACCGTGATTGAAAAGTCTTCAACTCGATTTCGATGGGAGCTTTGATTGAGTTCAGGGAAAGAACCATAATTCTAATGAGTAAATGAGTAAATAATGCTGCAATGCGTCAATGCTACAATGTTTATCATTATCGCATTGTAGCATTATTGCATTAAAATACAAAAGTACGTAAAAGTAATGATGAAGATTCAATTAAATTTGAATGTACAATATTTTCAACAAATTTTGGAGTAAA
>JAHDEO010000415.1:4535-6559 GCA_020628725.1 Saprospiraceae bacterium | reverse complement strand
TAGATATTGAAATGTTGAAACGCGGAGAGGTTTATTGATCGTAAAACAATTTTGCAAATTGTCCTCTTTCTTTGCGTGACGATTTGCAAAATCGTTTTACGTCCTGAATTTCAAGCGATAAGTAGCATCCGCCTTACCTCTGGATATTTTATCAAGTTTGCGTTTGATAAGTTTTTTCTTGATTGGTTTGAGCAATTGTGTGAATAAAACTCCTTCAATGTGGTCGTATTCGTGTTGAATAACACGCGCATTGATACCGTCAAATGTTTCTTCGTGTTCCTCGAAATTTTCGTCCATATAACGAATACGCAACACCTCCGGGCGACTCACATCTCCGCGAATATTCGGTATACTCAGGCACCCTTCTTCGTAGTCCCAATGCTTTCCTGTTTCTTGCACTTTTTGGGCGTTGATAAATACGCGCTTGATGCCCTCATCCTCTTTGCCTTCCTCCATACTCTGCACAGTATCAACGAGAAATAAACGTATCGGCAAACCAATTTGAGGAGCCGCCAAGCCCACACCTTCGGCATTATACATGGTTTCCCACATATTTTTAATAAGTTCATCAAGGTTAGGATAATCCTTGTCTATCGGCTCACCGACTTTTTTCAAAACAGGTTGCCCGTAGGCGTATATTGGTAAAATCATTTTTAAAGTTCAAATACAAGTATCAAGCGCAAGTTCAAACAAAACAGACGACGACACTACAAAATTAAGGACGCAAATGTAAGGAAAATCAGGCAGAAAATGTTCACTGTAGCCATTACTATGGACTATGGACTAACTAACGATAGTGTTTATCTTCTATGTATTCTTGCAAAATCAAAATCGCGCTGATGCGGTCGATGCGTCCTTTTTCGCGGCGTTTCATTTTTTTGACACCGCTTTCGACGAGAATCTTGGCAGCACGTTGAGAGGTCATGCTTTCGTCAACCATTTCGACGGGAATATTCGGGAACGCCTTTTTGAGTTTTTCGACAAATTTGTAGATTTTTTTTGTGGTTTCGGTGGGTTCGCCATTGAAGTCAAGTGGTTCGCCGACGATGAAGGTTTCCACTGCTTCTTTGGAGGTATAATCTTTCAAAAAATTCATTAAATCTTCATTAGCAACAGTATCTAAGCCCGTAGCAATGATTTGCATCGGGTCTGAAACGGCGATTCCAACGCGTTTTGTTCCGTAGTCTATGGCTAATATTCTTTTCAATATAGTAAGTGATTTTGATTGAAGTTTAAATACGTTCCTTCCATGTTTGTGGATTTCTACTCGTATGAAAAATAGCAATGACTTCTATGATTTCATTGACTTTGAAAAGAATTATGAATGGAAATTTTGGAACAGTACATTTTCTAATATTTCGGTGTAGTATAGGAAATGTAAGTGGGTCTTGTGAGATTCTATCTAAACAATCTTTGACGTGTTGGTAGAAATCATCTGCTGCTTTCTCACTCCGTTCAGCATAGTAGGTATATGAATTATCAAAGTCGTCCTCTGCTTCACTCCATAATTCGATTTCATGTGGTTTTCTCATATTTTTTCTTTATTTCATCCCAACTTTTGAAAGTACCCTCTCCCCGTTCGATTCTGTCCAAACGAGCATCCAATAACTTTTTGTGTTCAGCGAAAGCATCTGTATTCTCCTTGATATTAAGAATTTCCACATAATCAAATTCTCCCAAAAGATTCATAAAAAAATCTATTTTAGCTTGTTCTTTAATGCTAATGGTTAATTCCATAATAATTTTACTTTTTATCCAAAAATAAAGAAAAAATATTGAACAGGCAAGCTTTTCAATTTAGCCAAAAATTACTTCAGCTTCACTGCTGTTCCATACGCCAGTATCTCTGACATGCCTTGCATAATCATCGAAGTCGTAATACGAACATTCACAACGGCATCTGCGCCGAGTTCTTTGGCATCTTCTACCATGCGCGACATAGCTTCTTCACGCGCAGAGGCTTGGAGGTTGGTGTATTCGCTGATTTCACCACCAACGAGGTTTTTCAATCCTGCAAAAATATC
>JAHDEO010000415.1:0-4435 GCA_020628725.1 Saprospiraceae bacterium | reverse complement strand
AAAATAATCACATTATCAATCAAGTGGATAACACCGTTGCTACCCTGAATATCTGTCATCGTAATACGTGCGATGATACGCTCAGGATTGCTACCGGTTTCTACGATTTGAGTAGTACCATCTGCACCGAAACGAATGGTGTAGCTGCTATTCCCATCTTGACCATAAGAGTCAATCAATTGGTCATCAAACAAATCTTCAGAACGGATATTTCCATCTACTACGTGGTCAGAAAGGATTTCTTCCAAAATATCAAAATCCAAGCCCATTGAAGTAGACCACTGGATAGCATCGTCAGTTGGCGCAAAAATAGTGAACGGACCTTCAACCTGTAAAGCATTTACCAAGTCAACAACTGAAAGGCTCTGTACAAGGCTGTTGAGATTACCATCATTATTCGCAATATCTACGATGTCCGGTATTGTGATTACTTGGTCTACAACGTGGATAACACCATTAAGACCGTCAATATCTACGCTTGTGATTTTAGCAGCATTGTTGAGTAGAAGTGCATCTACATCTACTTTCATGCTCGCAGGGTAACCCTGTGCATCAGCAAGTGTGTTCACATATCCGTTGGTCAAATCAAATGAGCTGATATAACCATCCAATACGTGATTGAGCAATATGTTTTTAAGCTCACCAATAGGTACATCATTTACAGATGCATAACCTGCATTTGTAAGGAAAGCATCAAAAGCTGTATTTGTTGGTGCAAAAATCGTTACAGTCGCACCATCTAATTGAGAAACAAGACTGGTGGCTTCAAGTGCCTCCACCAAAGTACTCAATTCGGCAAATGTCTTCAATGTTTCAGTTAAGGTAGTGGGTACGGGGTCAGTTTCATCAGGTTCGCAGGCAGTGAATAACATCGCACTTGCCAATAATACACAAAGGGGTAGTACTAAAGATTTTAGATTAAATAATTTCATCTTTTCTATTTGAATATTAAAAAAGTGTTAATTTGAAAAACGCCTGCAAAGGTACAAACTTTAAGCCAAAACTTGGGAAAAATCCCAAATCTCAAATTCCAAATTCCAATTTTTTCTATTCAAATTTCGATGTTTCTTACACTTGCTCCGAGTTTAATTACTTCTAATAATTCGTTCATCATCATCGCAGTAGCTCCCCAAACCACATAATCTTTAATATCGAAGTACGGTGTATCCTTCAAAATATATCCTCCGGGTACACGCATGTCGGTCAGTTTCAGTTTGTCAGGATTCAAAAAATCCGCAAGCGGAGCTTCAATGATAGCTTTTACTTCTGCAGGATCGGGAACATAATTCGGCACCACAAGCGAATATCCCACAATTGGATGCACCATCGAATTACTAATTGGAATATGCAAAGGCGTCAATTTTCCAAGTATCTGCACATCATCCGGCTGGATATTGACTTCCTCTTGCGCTTCGCGTAATGCTGTGTCAGGCAGGTCTTTATCTTGCTCCTCCACTCCCCCACCGGGAAAACTCACTTGTCCGGCGTGTGTCCCCCTATCCGTACGCTGCATTAGCGAGATATGAGGTGCTCCATCTTTCGGATAAAACATCGCCAAAACCGCCGCTACACGCACATCGTGGCGCGGTTTGATATTGCGTAGTTCGATATTTTTTCGGGTATAACTCGCCATTCGGTATTGTGCCTCTACACCGGGAAGTGGCTCTGTGAGTTGACGACGAACGCCTTCGATGAGTGTTTCAAAATCCATATTTATATCGTGATTCGTGATTGGTTAATTCCTTATTTGGCAGGATATATAGCCCTTTTGTGTAAAAACAAATCATTCAGTAGAATAGTTTCCTATACGTAAAACGATTTTACAAATCGTTACCTACTACATGCACAACACATAAGTAACGATTCCCAAAATCGTTTTACGTTTTCAAATATTTAAGCATCAAACGTGCAGCTCTTTCCGAAGCTCCTTTTCCTCCTAATTTCTCACGTAAAATATCATAATCTACTTGTATTTCGTATTGTTTTTTTTCGGTTAAAATGGCAGATAATTCGCGGACGAGATTTTCGGCAGTCAATTCATGTTGAATGAGTTCTTTCACCACTTCTTTCTCACAAATTAAATTGACCAATGAAATATAATCGACTTTCACTAATCGCTTCGCAATTTGGTATGACAAAGCATTTCCCCGATAACATACTACCTGCGGCACACCAAATAATGCCGTTTCAAGTGTCGCCGTGCCTGATGTCACAAGAGCTGCAGCAGCTTTTTCCAACAAATGATAGGTTTGATTTTCAAGAAGTTCCACTTGCTTATTCAAAAATGGCTCATACACTTCACGCACCACACCCGGCGCGCCTGCAATCACAAAACGATAGCCCTCAAACTCTGGCACGACTTCCAACATTACACTCAACATGCGCTTGATTTCTTGTTGGCGGCTGCCGGGGAGAAGGGCAATGACGGGCATGTCGTCTGACACTTCCAAAGTGTCCGACGACTTAGGGAGAAATTTCGTAGAGTCGTCGGACATCTTGGAGATGTCAGACGACGAGGTACCGCTAACTACATCCAACAAAGGATGTCCCACAAAATCCACCTCTACATGATGTTTTTTATAAAAATCTTTTTCAAAAGGAAGGATAACAAACATGCGCTCCACATCCCATCGAATCTTCTCCACGCGTCCCTCTTTCCAAGCCCATATTTGCGGTGAGATGTAGTAAAAAACTCTTATTCCTTGTTGCTTTGCCCATTCTGCTATTCGCAAATTAAAGCCCGGATAATCCACTAAAATCAATACGTCAGGTTGGTATTCGGTGATGTCTTCTTTGCAAAATTTGAGGTTATTCAGAATGGTACGAATATTTTTAGCGACTTCCAGAAAGCCCATGAAAGCCAAGTCGCGGTAATGTTTCACCAATTCGCCGCCGGCAGCTTGCATCAAGTCTCCGCCCCATACGCGAAATTCAATTTCAGCATGTTGCTTCCGCAAGGCATACATCAGATTAGAGGCGTGCAAATCGCCCGAAGCCTCTCCCGCGATGATGTAACATTTTAAGTTTAAGTCTAAGTTCAAGATTAAGTTTAAAGGTAGGTTTTTCGCTACGCGAAAAATCAATCAAAAATCAAAAATCGCTCAATCAAAAATCATTCACTCAATCACTCATTAAAACCATTATCGCATTTAAGCAGTATCAAAACCCAAGTTGGTCGTAATGTTTGTAAATCCAATAGGCAACATAGGCAAGCGTAGGAAACATCACACCGCGCATTGCCGCATCCATATAGCGTTTTCTGAAAAATTGAAAAGGAATAATATTCGCACAGATAGCAATGGTCATCAGTAGTTTTTCGCTGAATTGGAATCTTTCGCCACGCGGCAACTTAATTAAATCGACATCGTGAATGAAATCGTTGAATATCAATAAAATAGCATAAAAAACAAATGGTATTGCGATACCCGTCAATATACCTGTGAATATGGAATCTCTGTTCATGCGTTCTATGTTTTTCGCCGTCAGGCTGACAGCGTTACAGTTTGCCCGTTAGTTCATCTATTGCCTCATAAGCCGTCAAATCATGCTGTGAAGGGACGACAGAAATATATCCATTCTCCAATGCCCACACATCCGTATCCGTCCCAGTATCAGGATTGATAAATTTACCTGTGAGCCAGTAGTATGGACGTCCGTGCGGGTCTTCTGCACGGGCAAATTCTTCGACCCATTTCCCATTGGCTTGTCGGCAGATTTTGATACCTTTTATCTCATCTGCCGGAAGGTCGGGGATGTTGACATTGAGCAACTTAGTCTTTTGCAAACCATTATCCAGCACATAACGCACCAGTTGGCGGATATATTTTTTAGCAGGTTCAAAATCAGCATCATGGGCATAATCAAGCAATGAAAAACCAATAGAGTTGATACCTTCAAGTGAGGCTTCCATTGCTGCTGATACCGTACCCGAATAAATGATATTGATAGACGCATTGGAGCCATGATTAACCCCTGATACGCAGATGTCCGCCGCACGATTTTCGAGAACGACATCCTTTGCCAATTTGACACAATCAACGGGCGTACCGCTACATTCATAGGCTTCGATATCGCCAAATATATCAACTTTGCGAAGCCGTAACGGATCATTCAAGGTGAGGGCATGTCCCTGCCCCGATTGTGGGCTGTCGGGTGCTACAACGACGACTTTCCCAAAATCTTTGACCGCTTCAACCAACGCACGGATGCCCGGTGCGGTGATGCCGTCGTCGTTGGTGACTAATATGACTGGTTTATCCATAATTAAATTCAAGTGCAAGTGTCAAGTACAAGTTCAATATCTGCACTAACGACAATAATACCAATTTAGGTGCGTTTTCTTGTGGATTTGTAATCCTTTTAAATGATTCTTAATTATTTTGCAAAAGTAAGTATTAATGATTAATGGTTAACGATTAATGGTTAATGATTCATA
>JAHDEO010000414.1 GCA_020628725.1 Saprospiraceae bacterium | reverse complement strand
AAAATTAAATAAGAGGGAAGATGTAATTAACTTTACATCAAATTTCCTTACTATGAAATACATTAATAAAATTCCAAATTCCAAGTCTCAAATTCCACGTCGGGTACGGGTTTGTTCTGTACTTTCATTGGAATTTGGAATTTGGGGTTTGGGATTTATTTTGTTATTGAGTTGTTGGGCTTGTAATCAAGAACAAAAAACAGATACGGCAAAAGCCAGTCAAGTCTCCACTAAACAACCTGATACACTTCCCGTTTCCCGTCCTTTATACCAATCACCTACTTTCCTTTCTGATGCAACGGGTAAGACCGTTCAGATTGCTGCTGATTCTACGTCTTATGATGAAAAATTTGGAGATAGCTATCGTGTATTGCGTGTACTCGAAGAAGTGAATGATATAGAACAGGAAATTTCCCGTCGCTTATTACCTATCAATCACAGTCCTGATTTTCGATACAACTTCGCAGATGTATACGCAGAAAGCAAGCAGGAATGGGTTGTCATTCAAGGGAATTATTTTTTCTTCGTGTATGATGTTGTCAACGACCGCCTTTCAGAGAAAATCTTTCCCCCAAAACCAAGAAACTATGAAGCTGCCGACGCTCAATCCGGGCGTATCGTCACGCTCGCTTTTGAAGGCAATCGACTGAACGGCACAGCACAAGATATTGGTCCGTTTCACTTCACTATCAAACACCTTCGACAAACAATGCGATAATGCTGAAATGCGTCAATGCTACAATGAAATAAATATTGTAGCATTATCGCATTGTAGCATTAAAAGCTGCCGTGATAGCTTCCATGCGTTTGCGATTTAGCCCCATATCCGAGTATCCTTTGCGGGAAGCGGAGCGAAAATGAATCACCTTATTGGCATCATCAAAATAAAATTCGACATCATCCACAAATTTCATGGTAGGTGTCATAAATTCGGAGTGAATGTATGCGCCGCTATTTTCGGTGATGGTCGTGCGTTCCATATCATTGATAATACCGACGAGTTTCGTCTTGGCTGCTTCCATCGTGCCGGTGTAGGAGAGGGGAGCCATGTAGTGTTTTTCATCGCTTTTGTCCGCTTGCGTGGAAATACAATTTGGCGATGAAGGACAGGCTTTTAATTGACCGCTTTTCACGCCAATATCTGTGGGTTTCGTTCCAGAACATGCCGTGAAAATTAGAGTGATGGCGAGTATAAGGTATGTTTTTAGATTCATAATGAAATTAATTTTGAATTGATGTACTAACGACTTATTGATTTTGAATAATTATTCGTTCCATCTGCGCAGGGTTAAAACCCTACGCTTCTGTGATGTACACGTTAGTTTCGCAAAAGCGGTGGGTTTTAACCCATCGCAAATCAATGGAACGTTTTTTTATAAAAATCAATTAGTCGTCAAGTGAATTTTACTTATAAATATATTTTCAAGCCTGCGACGGCTAAAGTCGTCGGTACGGTATCTCTCAATACCGTTCTTTAATATGCTGAAAACCTCGCGTCAAAGCCCGTATCACGCCTTTCTCCTTCGGGTCATACACCCAATTGGTATCAAAGACGGCGAGCACATTTTCATTGGCATCGCTGCCGAGCGTGAGGCAGTGAAATTGCGTATTTCTATTCTGCTGATGATAACGAACTTGTTCGAGAATATCATTATCCATTTTTGACATAATAAAATCAGAAACCATCAAAATATCTGCGTCTTCGTAATCATTCGTGCCGAGTTGTCGGACGGCTTCATACAAAGCAAGTGTCGCATCTGTACCGCCACGAAAAGACATTTTCAGAAAAGCTGCAATATCGTCAATACTATTAGCAATATCCTGCAAATCAAGCACTTGAATACCAATAGAGAAATTAATCAGATAGGCTTTTCGGTTTTGATTCATCGCCATTTTGAGGATGCCGAGCGTGAGGACTTTGGCAATTTGTTCGGGTGTGCCGTGCATACTTTCGCTCGTATCCACGCAAATGATAAATGGTCCTTTTTCTTTTTGATTGATGCGTTGATTGATTTCGGTGTAATGGTCTTCGCCTGTGATGAGTTTTTTATCTTCGTAGCGAAAAGTCATTAACTTTTTATCCGCATATTTTTTCAAAAACAGTAATTCCGTCTGTTCATCACTTATCAAACTCGCCTCTGAACTCAGCATATTTGTTAAATCATCGCTCTCGCGTACGCCCACAATTTCTGATTTGCTCAATTCATCCACGACCCATTCTTTCCGAATGATGGTCTTTTCCAATGTTTCTTCTTCCAATTCAATTTCCGCTTCACGCATATTGCCCAATAAATCCGCTAACTCCTTGATGGATGCTTCATTTTTCAATAAATCATCGTAATGATACAAAATATCGAACGAAGTTTCCTGCCATAATTTACGCGACATATCCCAACCCAGATAATCCGTAAACGGGTTGATAAAATCCCGAATCTTATTGTACTCGTCCACTTTTTTGCTCATGTATTCGACATAAGATTCTTGCTCTTCTTCAAATTTGGATAATTGAAATTCGAGAATCTTGGCGTAAAGCAGGGCATCCCATTGAGCTAATGCATCATGAAGTAATGCTTCGATTTGTTCGCGGTCTTTTTCGGAAATTTCCGCGAGTGTTTGTGCCTGAATGTGTTGTTTGAATTTTTCCCGAAAAAAGAAATAATCCAATTCGGAGCGGTCGTAAATCCCACTCAAATAACGCGGCAAGGCTGCCCATCGCTTCACAAAAGTATGCAAGGGCGTGACTGCCCAACCTTCAAGCGCGTTTTGCTCATCCTCATAAGGGTTTTTGAGCCTTGATTTTTGATACGCCTTCCGCAACCAATACAAAATATCCAAAATGACTTGCTTTTTGAGGCGTTGATTGTATTGCGTCACCTCTAACAAACCTTCGATGAGAAAAATACGGTCTAAGGCTTCCTGAAAATATTCAAAGTATTGTTCACTTAGCGTTGGAATAATGTGTTGGTCTGGATTGAATTTATTTTGAATGTATTGGACAATATACGTCCGCATCCGCTTATCCAGCAAATTACCGAATTCTATGAAGCGGTCGTACTCCTGTTCCAGTTCTTTTTCTATGTCGTGCATACCGTACAGGCGATTTCAATCGCCATGTCATCGTAATTTATTGGCTTTCAATTAAATAAAAATCATTATACACATGGCGATTGATTGATTTTAAAAAAATATTCGTTCCATACTCGCAGGGTTGAAACCCTGCGCTTTTGTGATACACACGTTAGATTCGCAAAAGCGGTGGGTTTTAACCCGCCGCGAATAATCAAATATTCGTATAGGAAAACTGTAATTTCTCCAAACTCAATTGCAACTGCCGCAGATTCGTCTCCACTTCCTCAAAATTCTTTTTCACAATATCTGCAAAATCCGCATCGACAAACATATTCTTATCCAATGCGTCGATTTCGGCGGGGCGATTTTCGCTCATATTTTGCAATTGTCCTGTGATAAAACTATTGAGTTGTTGGTAGCGTTCATCCCAAAATTTCTGGATAATCGCGTGTGGTTTTTTATTGATAATTTCGGTTTTATCCATCAATCTCGTCTCCAATCGGTAGATTACTTTATCCGAATCATGGTGAACTTCAATCGTATTTTCCTCCTTCCCTTTCGCTGCCCGAACGCGGTTTACAAGATTTTTTTGTTCGTCAAAAAAATTGGTAACTTGAGGATTGTCAATGGATAAAGCGCGATATTGTTTAATCGTCACCAAGCTACCTTGAAACTTGCTATCTTGCTTTTCCAATCGAAAATACTCATCATCGACGGGCATCAATTGCGCGATGGACGAGGTGTAAGGAATTCGGATTTCCTTTTCAACTTCCTCTTGAAATGCTTTGGTTTCCTTTTTTAGTGACGAGAGATTAACCGCCATCGTGTAGCCGTGTTTCGCGATGGCATCGGCGAGAATGTCACGTATAATTTGTTGTTGGTCGGGACTGCCCCACAAGCAATGACGCATCAGAAAACAATCCATCAAATCCACTTTCGAGCGACCGTTCAAAAAGGCGGAGGTACGCATCAAGCGAATCATTTTTTTCCAGCGTCTATCATGCACGATAATCGGATTGCCGGAATTGGCGAGGCGCACATTGTGTTCTTCCAATTTGATTTTGACGAGTTGGATGGTATTGAGGACTTCGGGACCGATTTCTACTTGGTCTATATGGTGGCTCCATTCGTCGAGTTCTGCATTAGTGAGTTTGAGCGCGGCGGGAATATCGTCTTCGTAGACATCTTTGACATCCGTAATCATCGTCAGGAAATTGCTGAACTTTTTGATATTTCCAACTTCCAAACGCAACAGAAATCTGTCCCAAATAGGGGCGAGGTTGGCAGTTTTTGGCGGCAATTCATTCGAGGCGGTGATGATACCACGAATATTGACCTGCATATCTTCATCGCCGTTTCGATATATTTTTTCGTTCAGAATGGTCAATAAAGCATTTTGAATGGCAGGTCCGGCTTTCCAAATTTCGTCCAGAAAAACAATATTCGCGCCGGGAAGGTAGCGGTCGGTGAGGCGTTCGTATTTGTCTTCTTCTTTTAATTTTTTGATGGAAATTGGTCCGAATACTTCATCAGGCGTACTGAATTTGCTCATCAAATATTCAAACGATACGCCATCTGCAAAGGCGTGTTTCAGTCTCCGTGCTATCAGACTCTTCCCCACACCCGGCGGTCCCAATAAAAAGATGCTTTCTCCCGCCACTGCACTCAACAGTGCCAATCGCACGGCTTCTTCACGCTCGTACAAGCCGTTGCAAAGGTGTTTGAGCAAATCCCTCACCTTGTTGTGTACAGCTTGTGTGTTTGCCGGTCTTTCTATCGTCTTTTCCATAGTGTATTAAGGGATTTTTTTGGAAAATGTTTAAATGTTGTTGGGTTTTCTATTTGGGTGGAGTTTTTAGAGTAAACATATCACAAAAAGAAACAACATCCAAACTCAACTTGTCATTCCAAACTTGATTTGTCCACGATAGCTATCGGGATGCCAGAGCTTGGCACGATGTCAGACGGGAGCTTTCATTTAACATCGCGCTCTTGCGTCTGAAATATTCCGAACGAGGTTCTGCTACTTCGGCATTGGTGGTTCCATTAAAGACGGCTTTACTCAATAAATCTTATCATCTCCTCACTTTCAAACCAAAGTTGTGTGTATTTAATAGGTATTACTTCCTTACCCTTTTTATTGATATAACCAACTTTTCCATTTAGCTCAACGCAAGCCATTTCGTTAATGAAGGGATATGCAAGGTCATAAATTGCAGGAATTTTGACTTTTCCTCTTTTATTTCTGAAACCATATTTATCTCCCTTTTTGAATAATGCTAAATTATTTGAGAAAAAAGGATAACCCGTTTTTTCAAGTTTGATTTTGATTTTAACTTTGTTATTTCTATCAATGCAGCCATATTTATCTCCTTTTTTGACAAAAGCCAAGCCATTAGTAAAAGCATGAGCCTCATCGTAAATAAACGGAATAATCACTTCATTTTTTCTATTAATGAATCCCCATTTACCGGATTTTTTTACGGGAATTAAATCATCCCTAACATTAAATCCTGCTTCTTCGTAGATCAAAGGAATTACTTCTTCTCCCGATTTATTGATAAATCCCCATTTTTGCTCTCTCTCTACTAAATAAAAATCTTCATCATTTATAAAGTAGATTTCTTGATATTTAGGTTTAAGCAAAATCCTCCCGTCCAAACTAACAAGTCCTTTCAATTTTTTCCCGCCAATTTTTTCTTGGTAAACAATTGAAGAATCCGATTCAAAATAATGACTTCTTATATCAAAAATTAAGCTGTCATTAAATATAATATTTCCTTTAGTATCTAACAGATGGTCTTTTTTGTTCTGTGTCACTGCGGTAAAGTGATTGAAACCAAAAAACTTTATCATTTTGTATTGGAAGGTTGTCAAGGAATCTCCACTTCTATCTATTAAGCCGTATTTACCATTTTTTCTTGCTATTCCTGTATCTCCGTAGTAAAAAAATGTTTCATCATATTGGCTAAATAAGGTTTCATTTCCCTCTTTGTCGATGTATCCGAATATAGAGTCTTTAATTATGTTAGCATTATTGCCGTAGTAGTCAGACCCCATATTGTATATCGGTTGAACAAGTATTTCACCTTCCTTATTCATATAACCGATTTTAGAATTGCTATCAGGTTGAGTTCTAAAATATAACATTCTTAAAACATTGTCGGGAAGTGCATTACTTTCAACCTTTTGGGGAACTCTCCCTAGAAATGTTATTGTTTTTAAATCAGGCTTGATTTTATCCTGTGAGAAGGTAATATTACTAATAGAAATTAATGCAATTACTAAAATTATTATATTTTTCATTTTTAATGCTTGTTATATTGTATTGGATTGGATTGGATATAGGCATGGCGTCTAAACAAATCGAAATCGAAAAGTCCGTCTCCCCAAAGTTAGCTGAATCTCTGCCACAAATATATAAATATTTTTCGGAACTAAAACGCAGAAAGGGTCACTCACACTGTGAATGACCCTTAGTATATTAAGTTGGCGGCGACCTA
>JAHDEO010000413.1:4190-6581 GCA_020628725.1 Saprospiraceae bacterium | reverse complement strand
GGAGAAGTCAATGATTTCAGCAAATGGGATTTATGGACAGATATTTCGCAGGAAGACCTCGCCGAACATGCCGAGCGTTGGTCGATACTACCTGAAAAACGCTATGCCGTGCAAGTCATCACCGAAGAAGGCGCACCCCTCACCAATGCCCCTGTTGAACTTCAAACGAAAACAGGCTACGTACTGTGGAAAGCCAAAACAGACAATACGGGCAAGGCGGAATTGTGGAATAAAATGTTCGATAAAACCGATGCTGCTGCACACAAAATCGTGGTCAAACACAAAGGCGCATCCTACGACCTCAAAGGCGTCAGCATCTTCCAAGAGGGTATCAATACCATTCAAATACCCGTAGCGTGTAATGGTGCCAAATCACAAGTGGATATTGCATTTGTAGTGGACGCAACAGGTTCGATGGGCGATGAAATCACTTATCTAAAAGCTGAATTGAACGATGTGATTGGGCGTGTAAAAGATGAAATGCCTGATACACGAATCAATCTCGGCAGCGTATTTTACCGTGATACAGGTGATAAATATTTGACTCGCAAAAGCGATTTTTCGACTGATATTTCCAAGACCATTGATTTTATTATAAAACAAAATGCAGATGGCGGCGGCGATTACCCCGAAGCTGTGGAAGACGCTCTGGATGTGGCATTGAATGAATTGAATTGGAGCGATGAAAGCACGAGCCGATTGATGTTTTTAGTCTTGGATGCTCCGCCAAGTACTTCCGAAGAAGTCAATAAAAAGATGGAAACGCTCAGCAGAAAAGCGGCTGAAAAAGGCGTCCGCATTATTCCTGTGGCGTGTTCGGGTATTCGCAAGGGAACGGAGTATCTTATGCGTGCGCTTGCACTTGCGACCAATGGTACATACACCTTCCTGACCGACCATAGCGGTATCGGTGGGTCGCATATTGAACCGACTACGGATGATTATAAAGTCGAATTATTGAATGATTTGCTGGTGCGAGTCATCACGCAATTCAGTGAAATACCTGACTGCGACGAGCGTTACGACGATGTGATTGACGACATCATCAATGGACAAGGCAATCAACAAATCGTCTGGGAATATTATCCTAATCCGACCAAAGGACCATTCACCGTCAGTTCAGACGAAAATATCCAAGAGGTCTTCGTCACCGACCTCAACGGCAAGCTCCTCATGCGACGCACAGGCAACGGTCGTACTGCCGAAAAAATCCAACTCGACATCAGTGATTTCCCTTCCGGCGTGTATGTCGTGAAGTGTCATTTTGAGAATGATAAATGGGAAAGCGGACGAGTTGTACTGGTGAGGGGGTAGTGTCGTTGATTCGTGATTCATTTCACAAGTGATTGTAAATCAGTGTTTTTATTGTTTTGTTTGTTAATCATTTATGAAATAAATTTCGCAAAAAGAAAAAGCCGTAGAGAAAATTCATGAATTTTCTCTACGGCTTTTTACGTATAATATTCGATAGTATTAACCCAAAAGATTACCCAATTTATCACCGGCAGCATCTTTGAGTTTATCAGCAACTCCACCTGCACCGTCAGCAGCACCACCGACCAAACCGGAAGCCGCATCTTTCAAGCCGCCTAACGCACCGCCTGCATCACCTACCAAATTGCCCAACATACCCGCAGCACCACCGCCACCGAGTACGCTCATAATATTGTCGGTACTGATGTCGTCATTATCGCCGTCCGCTTTGAGCAGACCGGTAAGGCTGCCAACCATACTGCCCATACCTGCACCCGCAGCAATACCCGCAACAGATTCCGGTAAGCCCATCTTACCCATGATTTTTTGCATAAACAGGTTTTTGATATTGCCAAAAATACCATTGCTTGCCAATCCGTCACCGCCGACACTGTTGAACATTCCCAACAAGCCTTCTGTATTTCCGCTAGTCAGTTGAGAAGTCAAACCTTCCTGAAGACTCTCCTGCGCCATCGGTAGCATTTGTTTTGCCTGATCGGGCGTAACACCCGCATGGTCAGTGATTTGTTTTAGGGCATCTCCACCCGCCATTTCCATAATTTTGTCTAACATATTTATTTGTTTAATTTAAATGCTTGATAAAAATATATTTCACCTGTTTATACGTGAAAATTAGTAATGAGGTACTGCCCTGATGTAGCTTTAAGGGAAATTTGACATTAAAAGGAAAGTGAGATTTTAAGGAGTGAAAAAATCCGGTTCTTTGGGGAATATATCGTCTCGTATTTCCATCAATTCTTCTACAGTATCAATGTCGTCACTTATCGGAACCAATATCATCGGACTCAGTCCCGGCGAAGGATGCTGAAGGTTGTTGGAGTCTTGCGCCAATATTTTCAATGATGCACCCACTACGAATTGCTCCGAATCATCTTTTACATATCCGGTCAATGTACC
>JAHDEO010000413.1:0-4090 GCA_020628725.1 Saprospiraceae bacterium | reverse complement strand
CTTTTAAACTGACTTCGACCTTTTGAGTTCTTGGTTTGATAGCTTGCACCGCCTCATTGCTAAATTCGGTGGAAACCTTTTTTTGATTGATTTTATGTGAAGCCCAAAGGAATCTGTCGGATTGAGTTAAATGACCCGCTTTATCCATGTAAAAGTCCGTAAAACCATAGGATATAATAAAGGTAAACATCGGCGACCGCGTGGTTGTATCTTCATAAGCGACTATATCATAATGTGCATAATGCCCCACTAATTGTTGTTTGATAGAATCAACATTGGTGCAGGTGGTTTGCTCATTTTCGTATTTCGAAAAGTCATAAAGTGGCGACGTGGGCCAAGGCGCAGGCTTAGTGCAGGCATTGATGAGAATAATGCTGGAAAGGAGTAGGTAGTTTATTAATCGCTTTTCTATCATTGAAATATTTTTACCGTCAAATTTAATTCTACTTTGGCACTTTGAATTTTATGTTGTGATGATAGTCGGCAGACGAAGGTTTCTTTGAAAATTAGTGATTTGAACGCCTAAATATGCGTCATTTGTCACATCATTCGGCTGACGACACGCCTTTAATTTAAAGTGCCAAAGTAGAATTAAGCAATACCAAAGAAAGGAACATAGCCATCCGCATAATGTTCTACATTAATGTTCGATGAATTTCCGTTCAATTCTTTGATATAATTTCTAATCGTTTCTTTCAAAGAATTAGGTCCGCAGACGTAGACTCGTCATTTTTTGATAGTTTTTGAAGCTAAAGATTTTCTATTTCATTATCGGTCAGTCCTGTTATTTTTTTGATTTGCTCGTTAGAGAACCCTTCGAGTTTCATTTTTTTAGCCGTTGTTGCTATTCCCTTTTCCATTCCGTCATTAAATCCTTCCTCCCTTGACGTATCGACTACATTTTTAATGTCGCGATAATATTTCAAACTGTCTTCATACGCTTCTCTTTCTTTCAGAGTGAATTTAGCAATTTCGGCGGCTTCAAATAATTTAGTGAAAATTCGGTCTTGTAATTTTTTTGGACGGTCTTGTAATTGAGAAAGGTGAGTAAACACATACAACCATTTATCAAAGTGTGTTTCCAATTCTTCTTCTTTCTTTTTAAATTTTGGAAGCTCCAGATAAACGAATTTCAATTTATCATAGAACACCTCGCATCGCTGATTTTTTAGTTCTACGATGTGTAAAAGCTCTTTTTCGTCTTTATGGTCATCGAAAATAAAATCTAAAACCCCAACAGAATAAACCGGGTCTAATTTATAATCCCATTTGTTCTTTTTACCTTGTTCTTGAATTGGAAAAGAAGCATAAAAAACACTTCGGTCTTTGAAGTAATTTTGTTTGGCTTTCTGCATTTCAACAATAAATCTTTCCCCATTATCGCCAATACAATACAAATCAAAAATAGCTTTCCTATCTAACTCCGTCAAACCTTGTCTCTCCCCTGATGAATAAGACAAATCCTGTATTTTTCTATCAGGAAGTATTTGATTCAAAAAGTCGATTAACAGCATTTTATTCGGCTCCGTTCCAAATAGCTTTTTGAAACCAAAATCTGTTAATGGATTGATATATCTTTCTTTATGCTCATTCATTTTATAGCTATTTAGTTTTTATGTACAAAAATAGCTGTTTTTTTCGATTGTTGGGTTTGAGTGGAATTTAAAATCACTTCAAGCAGCACGTTTAATTTCTTTCATTTCAAAAATACCGTCTTGCTGTTCAATGCCTTGAATTTCAACGGCTTGCCCCCAATACATTCTGACAATATCGTTGATTTTATCGGCAGGAACTTGTATAGTAATCGAGGAATGTTCGTCTTTTTGAATTTCAATTTGAGATTTGGGGATATTCGCGGAAATCAGAAAACCGAAGATTTGTAATAGGTTTTTTCCGGTGAATATGTCGGCTGTTTTGCCTAATTTTTGGGTAATGGCTTGCTCCAATTCGCTTAATTCATGTGCCAGATATTGTGGCGGATTGCCCTTTTTACCAAATTGCACCAAGTCCAAAGCATCTGAAAATAATCCACTCTTAAATGCCAACCAACCCGCACTTCTGATGAGGGCGTGTTTCCATATCGTTGTATCGTCATAGACTTTTAAAGCGGCTTCTTTTTCTAAGAAAAACGCTTTGGTCATTTGTTCGACGTAGGCGGCTTCGTCGCCTTTGGTCTTTGACATTTTTGCTTCGTGCGATAGATTCATCGCCATGTCGTGGAATATTTTTGCTGTGGATGTTGTCATTGTTTAATACATTTTCATGTAGTATATTTATTCTGTTTCGTCTTCTTTATATTCTTATATCTTGGTTATTGTTAATGGATTCAACTACAACATCTGCAAATTCAATTCCAGATAGCGGTGTATGATTTACAGTGACGGAAATTGGAATTTGAATAGCTTCATTAATTTTTACTTCTCTTGAATCTACAAAATGCCACATACTGTCTTCTCTATCATATGAAGCACTGTTATAATCTTCAATGGTCAATTCAGCTTCAAAGATTATCTCAACTTCTAATTCTATTTTAGCATCATTATCTCCAACGTAAACCATAGAATGTCTTAATATGTCCAGATTTTTTATATCAACATAATGGACTTCATCAACCTCATAGTGAGGATACGAATATTTTAAATCTTCTAATAATTTAAGTTTGATTTCATCTGATAAATTTATCTTCAAAGAATTAAAATTATCACCAAATAGACTATCAATTCTATCTAATCTTTCTTGATGTTGCTTTTTCTTTTCATACTTTCTTGTTCTTTCCTCAATGAATTTTGGAAAATCTTCCACACTTAGAAGTCTATCACCCTCTGGTAAACTCATATCCTTATCATTGGAAAGACAGTAACAATATTGGTTATTATCTTCACACCATTTTCTTACAATCTCCATTGAAAACGCATCAGGAAACTCATGCTTTTTATTGCCCTCTTTAAATGGTGGGGAGTTACTAAAGTATGCTTCAAAAATTTTCTTGATATTCACTTCAACATAATCAAGAATAGTTACTTTACCTTCTGTAATTAGTTTATCGACTTTTTCTTGGAGCTCTGGTAATTCTTCCAAAACCTTAACTCTTCTAAATATAGGCTTGAACTCATCTAAATTTCTTAAGACTCTACCATGTTTATTTAAATTTTTTAAGATTGTATTTGCCTCTGTTATTTTCTTTTTCCCTCTTGCTATAATTTCATTATATGTAATCCGTGTAATAATAATATTTAGTTCCCCTTCGGAGCCTAATTTAATTAGTTGTAGTAACTTGCTACCTTCAGTGAAATTCTCACTTTCAAAGATACAAGTATCAATAAATATGTTATTTGTTTTTGGCAATGACTATATTTTTTTATTTTGAATTCTTTGTCTTCTTTTCTCCATCGACCATGAATTACTCTCTTGTAAAAAGTTATCCAGTTCCACTAAATTAACCCAGTAATTGTTGTGATGCCCAATTTGAGGAGACTGGACTAAATCTCGAATAATAGTAGCTAAATATTGATGAACCCTAGCCCATATGGTTATAGTAACAACATTTAAGCTATTGATTTTTATGGTAATTTCTTCATTTTCTTTCGTATTTTTGTTGTTTAAAGCGTGTATCCATTGACCATGAGCAATCTTATTTCTTAAACCTTGTGGTTCTTCAATATAGATTTTAATAATATCATGTAGTCTATTTCTTCGTCCCAATAAATCCACATTATTATTCCAGTCTCCCACTTTATTCATCGCTAAATCAATCATTGATTTCCAGCTTTCGGTTATTGACCTTTGGTTTTTGATTTGGGTAATTTCAGTAAAAGAGAAACCATTTGGTGTATGTAATATTTGGATAAATTGTGCTTCTGATATCGCACAATATAAGAGAGCTAATAACTTCGTTTTGATTTCAACTTGAAATTCATCATTTTTCTTGATGTAAAAATTTATATCCTTAATCAAGTTTTTTTGAACCTTTTTAAGTTGTCTCACATTTCTACTTTGTAAGACATATAAATCATATATTTCTTGATTAGTCATATTTTATTTTGAGGGGGAGGAGGGACTCGAACCCACCATCTCTGCAATTTAAATTGCA
>JAHDEO010000412.1 GCA_020628725.1 Saprospiraceae bacterium | reverse complement strand
TAATTCAAGTTGCGGAAACGCAACTTAGTCCATAGTCGATGGTCAATAGTCCATAAATGAACGTCAGTTTACAGCTAATTTCACGTATTCCTACGGACTATGGACTGCTGACTATCGACTGTTGCGGTTATCCGCAACTTGAGTTAATTATTATGTGGTTGGGGAATAAGTTAACATCAAGCAACCCCTGTATTTTCATTGATATCATCCATGATTTTCATGCTTAACAAAGAAAAATAATACAGATAATACTTTTGCTTATGTTTTATCGCGTGAATTGTATACTTTTGTTGTGATTTTGTAATGTAAAGATAATAGACGTTTTAAGAATGCTCATTATTTGCACAGTTTTTGGATGTAATTATGTTAAAAAAATACGTCAAAATAATTTTATACAAAATTAAATGTGATTTTGTATAAAAAATAAATACATTTGCACCCCGTTTTTTCAAAGTGAAAAAACACGAAACCAACTAAATAAATTCGAATAGCTAAATGCCATTTAAAATTCTATCTTTCAATATTTTATGTAAATATTTTTTTATGTAAAAAAATAAGATAGTTTGTGCGCAGGTATTATTCGATTCTGTTTAGTATTTATATAAATAAATTTAATGAGTGTAAAAAAGGAATTTAATTATAACTGTTAAATTAAATTTAGACTTACACTTAAACTTGAACTTGAACTATGTCTCCGAGGAAAAGTAAATTACCTTTGGTACTGGGCGCGATTGTAGTCGTTTTACTTTGTTATAACGCTTATCTTTTAATGGAAAAATTTAAAAATGATAAGGTGAAAGCAGCTTACGAATTGCAATCGCAAGAATTGGCAGCTTCCGAAGCACTTGCGGCTGAACTGGAAGCAGATTACAACTCAACGATAGCTAAATTAGATGAAGCGGCTGCTGAAAATTCGGAATTGGCAGCTTTGGTAGAAAAGCAAAAAACCGAATTGAGCAAAAGTAAAGGCAAAATCCAGCGATTGATTGATGAAAATAAAGGCACAGACGCAGAACTTGCCGAAGTGCGTCAAATGTTGGCTGATTTTTACACGCAACGCAATGGCTATTTGGATGAAATAGCCAGATTGAAAGAAGAAAATAAGAAATTGGTGGCTCAGAAAAAGGTGCTGATTGAGGAAAAAGAAGTACTTAAAGAGGTCGTTGATGAACAGCGTGTCATAGAAGAAGGGCTTCGCGCAGAAAAGACCGAATTGGAAGTTGCTAAAGCAGATCTTGAGGTCGTCACTCGCTCACTGAAAGAGCAAAAAGAAGAGTTTAAAGATATTGCTTCGATACTTAAAACGAATAAAGTCACGACACAAGGTATCAAAATTCGCAACAATGGCGAGGAGAAAGAAGTAAAAGCAGGAAGAAGAGCTGACCGTATAAAAGTCTGTTTTGAATTGCTCGAGAACACGGTAGCAAAACCGGGACCACAAACGATTTTCCTACGCATCATCAATCCGGCAGGCGAGACGATTGCAGTAGAAGACAAAGGTTCGGGAACTTTTGATGATAGACAACACGGCGGAGAAACGCGATTTACCGTTGCCGAAACGATTGATTACGAAAATGCGCCTACAGATATGTGTATGCATTGGACAGATGAGCAAGGTTTCGATAAAGGAGAATATACGACTGAACTCTATCATAACGGCTATATGATTGGTCGCGAAAAGATGGTCTTACGTTGAGAAGTTAGACCATTTCATTGTCAGAAGTCAGAGGTCAGACTCAATTTCTGACTTCTGACAGCAAAGCGTTCTGACTTCTGGCTTCTAATGCTATGATAATTATCACAGGTGCGGCGGGTTTTATCGGGTCATGTCTGGCAGTGTATCTGAATAAATTAGGATACAAAGACTTGGTTTTGGTAGATGATTTTAGTCGTGCCGATAAGCTGGAAAATATTACCCGTGTCCATGCGCGTGAGCGTGTGGCGCGGGATTTTTTTATTGAGGAATGGTTCTCAAAAAATGCCTCGGACATAGACTTTGTATTTCATCTCGGCGCACGTACCGACACGACAGAAACGGACGTCGAACTATTCAATAACCTCAATTTAAATTATTCCAAGTCCATATGGCGTACCTGCGCCAACCACAATATCCCTCTCGTATATGCTTCAAGTGCAGCGACTTACGGCGGCGGTGAGTTTGGATATGATGACAATCATTCGCTTATCCCTCAGCTAAAACCCCTTAACCCTTACGGCGATTCCAAACAAGATTTTGACAAATGGATTTTAGAACAAATTACGAATAGAGTAGGGGAGAGGCATGACAGAAGCGCGGGGTTTAAACCCCACGCTTCTGTCATGGAACCTCCTTTTTGGGCGGGTTTGAAATTCTTCAACGTTTATGGTGCAAATGAATACCACAAAGGACGCATGGCGTCGGTGGTTTTTCATTGCTTCAATCAAGTCAAAGCTACGGGCGGGATGAAGTTATTTCGCTCACATCGACCCGATATTGCAAACGGACATCAAGCACGGGATTTTATTTATGTGATGGATGTGGTGAAGGTTTGTGCGTTTTTTATGGAAAAATATTACCATCACAAAAGCATCGGGTCTAAACCCGACGCTTTTGATAAGATAAATGGCATCTATAATCTCGGTACAGGAAAAGCCCGTACATTTCTCGACCTTGCCACGCAAACCTTCCTTTCGATGGGGCTTTCGCCTAATATTTCATTTATTGATACCCCCGAAGATATACGCGATAGTTACCAATATTTTACAGAAGCGAAGATGGATAAATTGCGCGGTGTGGGCTATGATGCGCCGTTTTATTCATTGGAAGCCGGTATACGCGAGTATGTAAGTGAGTATCTTACGCCGCAACGATATTTTACATTAAATACTTAGCAACGGTAAGTGCAACTACCACTGCTACAAATAATACCCAAGCGTCAATGAATCTTCGTCTTATGACTTCCCGTCTCATGCGTTGACGCAAATCAGCCCATTCTGCTTCGGTGAGTTCTTTTGCTTTGAACGTACTTTTGCCGTTGTCCGGGTGTTTGAAATATAAGTCCTTTTTATCGCCACGAAAACGGTTGCCGCCTTTTTGCATGGCGCGGTTTTCCTTCATGCGGGTAATAGCTGCTAATACTGTACCTCCGTATCCCATAGTTTAGATTTTAAAGTGTTAGAATAGCCAAATATTGCATAGTTTTTATCGGTTAAGGAATACATTGAAGTTACATTTTAATTTGCCTTCAATCAAAAATCTTCGATAAACATCCTGAAAATATCGGCGAGTTAAACTTGGGGGTTAAGTGTACTTTTTTATAATTTAATTTTACTCAGTTAAAATTTTCTGATTATTAAAATTATTAAATAATAACTGTGAAATACCTCAGTATATAAAACACTGTAAGGTATTATTGGCTTTATTTCAAATGAATAGCTTCAAAAACGTAGGTTTTTACATTCTTTTCCTGTCTAATGTGTATTTTGCGAATTATTCTATCACAGCAATATTCACATGGAAAAACCAAAGAAAAGAATTGAGGTCGTCTATTATCTGATTCAACGGATGTCGCGTACAGAAAAACGTCATTTCAAAATGTATAATCAAATTTATAAGGGAAAGGACAAGGAGTTTTTGAAACTATTCGATTTTCTCAATAATTTGAAAAAATATAATATTGTTGCGATAGAAGCTTTCTGGAAGAAAGAAAATATAAAACAAAAAGGTATCTGTACCACATATTTGCTAAGTAAAGTCCTTGAGGCGATGTACGCATCAGGTAGGCATGAAATGCTGACTGTCAAACAGTTAATTCAACCTCATATAAATAATTTTCATGTTTATTATAAAACGCAATTGCTTAAATTAGCGTATAAAGAATTGGACAAGGCAGAAGCAATAGCAGATAAGTATGAAGAAATCATCGAGTTATTTAAGATATATGAACTTAAGATTTACGTTGGAGAAATTGCTAATTTTAACAAAGAAATATGTGAGTCAAATGCCGTCATTGCCCGGAAGCGTTATGATGTGCTTCAAAAGCTTATTCATCAAGATCGCTTGGCTCACATAATGGGTAGGATGTACTTAGAAGAAAGTGATGATAAGGCAGCAACGACAGCCTATGAAGAACTTACAGCTTACAAAAAACACTATGATGAATTTACGGTATCAGATAAAACGAACTTTAATGTTTGTCATTTTTTATATTATATCAGGAGACAAGAACACGAAAAGGCTTTTGCTTTTCTGACTTTCGCGATTGAATTATGTGATGATAATCCACACCTTATTCCGCATCAGCTTAATGCCTATTTTGCAATTTGGCACAATGTCATGAAGGTAGGATTGCATCCAAATTGTATAGATTTAGCCCTGAAGTATTATGAAAAATACAAAGAATTGCCTCAAAAACACAAGAAAATATTCAGCAACCTGCCGATAAATGTCGAAATGTCATACTACTCAAGTCTTCATTTCTTTGAGATGTCGTATGCGATAATTTTTGAGAAATATGATAAAATAGAAGGATTTTGCCGAGGCATAAAAAACACACTTGAATGTTATGCTGATTCACTTCTTAGAGAGGTTTTTTACTTGACGTTATTATACGCTTCATATGCCAATCTACTTATCAAAAATTATACGGAAAGTGAATATTGGTTGGGTAGATTGCTCAGTCGTACTCATTTACTTAGCCCTGCAATTTTAGATCAGATAGAAATCCTGAAATTACTTTTACTATACGAACAAGGTAATCAAAGTTTGATAATATCAAATATTAGAAGCCTGAGCAGAAAATGGAAAATAACGCATCCCACTGCTCCGAATGTATTGGATATACTTGATTTACTACAGACAATTCAATTAAAAAGGAATCAAAACGAACTCCCAAAGTTATTCAAAACAACTTACGAAAACATGCGCGAAAGAGAAAAAGAGACCCACAGTTTCTTACCATTTTCCAAATGGATAGCCGGGAATATGTAAGTTCGAGCAGCTTCAAAAATTGTATGACAATACATACAAACCCTCCAAAAATTTAGAAATCTACCTTTATTTCCCTCATAATGTGTATTTTGTTAAGTGGTTATTTGTGATATTTTTTTATATGAAAAAACCTAAGAAGAAAATAGAGGTCTTATTTTATCTGATTAAGCGTATGTCGCGTACGGAGAAACGGCATTTTAAACTGCACAATCAAATTTACAAAGGGAAAAATAAAGACTTTGTGAAGTTGTTCGATTTTCTCAATAATATAAAAGTGTATCATGGGGAAACTGTAGAATCTTTTTGGGATAAAAACAATATAAAGCGAAAAAATGTCAGCATTGCCTATCTGCTGGATAGGATAACCGAAACAATATATTCGACGGGCAGTCATGGTCTGCTGACAGCCAAAAAAATGATAGAACCTCATATAAAATCTTTCCATGTCTATCTGAAAATGCAGCTACTCGAATTGGCATACAAAGAATTGGATAAAGCAGAACAGATAGCAAATAAGTACGAAGATATTGTAATACTTTTTGAAATATACGAATTGAAAAGGCACGTCATTGAAATAACTGATTATAATGAGGAAATATGTGAACCGGAAGCTGCAATATCTCAAAAACGCTCTGAATTGCTTAAAAAAATTACACACCAAGAAAATTTAATTGATATTTTAAGCAACATATATAAAGGAACGCCTGATACAATCGATGAAGCATATAGCAAACTTATAACCTATCAAAAATATTATGACGAACTTCTAATTCCCGATAAGATAAACGCCAACATCTGTCATTTCTTTTATCATTACATGAAAAGAAACCGTTCAGATGCCTCTACTTTTTTAATCAATGCCATCCATTTGTGGGAAGATAATCCACATTTAATACCCAATTATATTTCAGGTTATTTAACATGTTGGCACAATTTATTAATGATATTATTGCGGCTTAAGAAAGAGGATTTAGTGTTAGAATATTATGAAATGTTTAAGAAATTACCTCAAAAACATAGAGAAATGTTTAATGATTTGCCCCTAAATCTTGAAATAGGTTATTATATAACCCTCAACTTATTTGATATTAAATATATGATAAGCACCGAAAAATATAAAGAAGTCCAACGAGTGACCCTGGAAGCAAAACGTATCTTTGAACGTTATTCAGCATTAATTCCCACGCAAGATAGATATTATTTGATTTTAGTATACGCTTCTTATGCCAATCTATTGGTGCAAAATTATACAGAAAGTGAACATCTTTTAGCTCAACTACAGGAGTTGCCTCCGTTATTAAATGAAAACATCAATACTGAAATAGAGATTTTGAAACTGCTATTACTTTATGAAACAGGTAATAAAAGCTTGGTCTTATCGCGTACCAGAAGCCTTCACAGAAAATGGAAAATCAATCTGCCTACATCTCAAAATGTACTACACATTATCGATCTAATACGAAAGTTGCACTTAAAAACCAACCAAGAGAAACACTCTACCTTATTTAAGACAGTCTATGAGGAAGCACTTCATATAGAAAATACGACTTCACATTTCTTGCCCTTTTCCAAGTGGATAGCTCAGAAAATCTAAGAGTATGTTTTAAAATATAAGTAAAATA
>JAHDEO010000411.1 GCA_020628725.1 Saprospiraceae bacterium | reverse complement strand
CCATCAGCTCAGAAAATATCCCCTACCAAGCATGGTCAGAGCAGGACCGCAGCCGATACGCATGGACACCCCAATTCACCTTCGACGACGGCGGGCAACACACCAAACTCCTCGCCCGATTCTACAATGGTGAACATTATTTCGTCGAACAGACCAATCCAATACTAACTCAAAATAAAACATGGGCAGTTCCCAAATACTATCGTATCAATTGGGCAGATAAAAACCAAAACAACTACGGCGCACACATCTACTTTTATGAAGCCGAAATATTCGGCGCATTCCGCCAATTATTCGAGCAAAACAAAGCCACCAAAGCCCAACTTCAAATTCAAATAGATAAGTACAACAGCAACATAGCTATTTCTTTGATGAATGAAAATGAAAAAATCCCCCTCACGCAAACGAAAGTAAAAGTTTACTCAAAATAATAACAAAGCCCCAAAGGGGCGAAATAATACAGCTTGGGGCGCAGCCCTAAGAAAAAAATGCAAATAGCCACACCACATATCGCCTCGAATATTCGACTAAGTGATGACTCAACACCACGTCACTATTCAGCCGAAATATGCAATATGACCAAGCAAGGCGAAAAAAAGACCTACACCGCTGTTGCACAGACGTTCCAACTCAATTACTTGGGTACAAAGGGCGCGTTGCGACATTACCAAATGAATATCAAAGACCGATTTTTCCTCAATGAACGATACAACATCATCCAAAAATTAAGCAAAGCCCAAAACATCGGATTAAAAGTCGCCACCATCAACGACAAGCTCGAATGTGCGACCAATGACCAATTCAAATTCATCGAAATTGCCAATACGCCAACAATTCGTAATGCATGGCAAAACGTAAGGACTGACCTCCTCGAAATGCACCCTGACCTCAATAAAATGGTGGAAAATTTTGACCAACAATTAAAAGACGAAAACATTCAGCAACTCTATCAAAACGATAATTTTCTAAACTTCTTTTTTGCTGATATTTTTCAACAAGAATTACCTCAAAACAAAGAATTAGAAACAAAAAAAACAATCGCGAATGCTGTTGAGCAAATTGCGATTCCCATTATAGAAAAAAGAAAAGTCAATGTCCCCGAAGATGATAATGAGACAATAATTACCATGAGTCTCAGTGCAGAAATGGATACCGAACACCCCAATTTCCCCATAAAAGCACTCACAGCTTTTTTAGGCACACTTCCTGCCACACCCGGCAGTCAGCAAGCCTTAAAGCTCAACTATTCAGGCATCTATCACATTGATTCTGAGCAAGGAACTATTACACAAGGTAGTCTCAATTGCACATTCAGCATAGGCAAACTCTACGAAAAAACAATGATTATAAACTACAGCATTGAGTGATTTTTGATTAATTTCTTCGGAATTTTGCAAAGCGAAATTCAATCAAAAATTAAAAATCCCTCAATCAAAAATGAAAATGGTTATGGGTAGAAAATACGTCTTAGATGGTGCTATTGTACAGTGCAGTATGGGCATGAAACCTGCCAAACTCATGGTCATCACCAATCAGAAAGTAAAAATTCAAGGCAAATTTAAAGCCACGGATACCGACCTACTCGTCCCCGAAACCTTCTTTCAATGCAAACTCAAACCCACCCCAAGCGGTAGTTTCCTGCCTTGTATTCCCATACTCCAAAAATGGCAAAACACCTCTAAAAAAACCAGCCTACGCGGCATCCAAAAATTCCTCTTTGACGATTCCTATACCATGTGTATGCCCGGTAGCCGCATCACCATCGTCAACCCCATGCAAATCAACGCCGCCGGAGCATCTGCCGAACAATACACCAATATTTCTACTACCATTCCCGGCGCGATGCCACTTCAAGGATTCGACGAAGGCACACTCCCCGAAGATGATAGTAGCAACGGCTTCCTTGATGGCTTCCAAACCGCGCTCGACATCGCCGGACTTGTACCCGGATTTGGAGAAATAGCTGATGGTATCAATGCAGCAATCTATGTAGCAAGAGGCGATTATGCCAATGCCGCCCTGAGTGCTGCCGCTATGATTCCGATTGGCGGGCAGGCAGCTACGGCAGCCAAACTTGGTATGAAAAGTGCGGATGCTGCGAAAACTGCAAGATTGGGCAAACGGAAAATTTCACAGGAAACCTACGACCACCTCAGAAAGAAAACACCGAACAAAAAAGCCCGTGTTATGGTTAATAAAGGTAAGAAACCACCATATCCCGACCCTGTATTGCCCGGTAAAACTGTTACAGGCAAGCTGCAAGCCGACCATGTGGTGTCTATGGATAAGATAACTAAAATGGAAGGCTTTGATAAATTGACCGAAGCCCAACAACTTGAAGTACTTAACAATCCGAAAAACTTTATAGGTTTAAGTGAATCTGCGAACAAATCAAAAGGTCCGAAATCATTCGCTGAATGGACAGAACACAAAGCCTCTGGCACAAAAGTTTCCAAAGAATTTAGAGAAGAAATGATGGAAAAAGAAAAAGAATTGGAAGGCGTTTTGCAGGAACAAATAGATAATTTATTAAAAGGGAATTAAAATGAATATCCAAACTATCGAATATATTACGGATTTTTTAGATAATCCGAAAGTCATAGACATCAAACTTTTATCTGCTGATATGCTTCTTCAAATCCCTGATTGGTGGAAAGAATGTTTCAAATACACCAATGGAGAAAGAGTAAAATTTGTCATTGAAAAATGGCGCAGTATGCAAGCATTTCTACCGATTACATTGACGTTTTTGGAGAATAATCTGACGGAAGTAGAGTTTATCAGTCATTCGAGAAGTCCTATTTCGATGATTTATAAGTTTGAATTTAAAAATACTGAACCCTCATATTATGAGGGTAGAGTCTGTGCTTCTTCCAAGAGGATTCAACACAATATTCCTTTGGGTTTGAAGAAATTTTATACTGAATTGCACAACGGCTGGACAGAAATTGTCTCCGATGCACTCGGTCCCGTGCCTGTTGAAAAACTATACACCGTAACAGATGGCGGTTGGGAATTGGAAAACACCGATTTTGACACAGATAATCTATTGGTTGTATTCAGTAATGGAGGTAGTGGCTATCTCTGCTCCAATTTACAACAACCTGACGCGAATTGCGTCATTTGGTGGAATGATGATGCACCAATGCCGCAAACCTCATTCTGGGGGGTCATGGATGCTTGGATAGAAATTGGTTTTGAAGATGAATAAATAAACATGTATGTATGCTATTTCGCAAAAAAGAAAAACCAATACACAAGCAAATTGCCTTGAAAATCCCCGGCGGTTTTCGGGAAATGACTTTTGCAGAAAAAGCACATTACTACCCCATTCAAGACAGGATGCCTCAGGAAGTATTCATCAATGATACCGACAAAAGCATCATCGGAGTGCGCCACACAACCGACTACCTCAGTCCCGACCAACTCGAAGATTACAAACAAAATGTATTCGATAAAAACTTCAATACACCCAATTTCAAAAACTACCAAAGCAGCATCATAGAAGCCCGAAAAACGTCCTATATTTTCACATCCTACACACTCGTATCAAACGAACCACTTTTTTTGATGAACTTGGTGGGAAGCCATAAAGATGCTATGTTGTTCGTGACTTTCTCTTGCCCTGAAAAAGAAAAAACACAGTGGAAAGCCTTGATAGAGAAAGCATTCAAACAAGTTAAGATGGAAATTTCATAGTATCAGAATTCAAATACTTGCAGATTTGGCTGTTAACATCTTACGGCAATTCAGGATATATAGTTGAAAACAATAATTCTTAGAGGCTGTTTAGAATTTTTCCTAAAAGCACTAAAAGCATAAAAGCAATAACTATGCATCAAACAGAAATTTTGCGAGACGAACCCGGTGTAAATGGACGCAGTGTACAAAGAGACATCTATAGTAATCCTGTAATAAGATCGGGTCCCGACTACCCTAAAGTTATCGCTGTATTTTTTCATGGCGGACCATTTGGCGAAGGCAGAACCACCGTAGCCGAGTATGCCAACGACACCGGAGAAATCTTCAACGCCGCTCATGACTTCACCGAAAGTGCGGGGAGATATTTTGCTGGCAGGATCATTGCCCCCGGATACAGGGCAAGCTCAGGTGTAGAAAACGGTTTGGGATTCATCCTACATCACTATCGGCACGGCGACCAAGTTGTCCTGTATGGATACAGCTATGGCGTCAACGTCTCCGTCGAATTGTCCCATTCTTTAAATGCCAACAACATCCCCGTATCTCTACTCGTCACCGTTGACGGTTCCGATGGTCCCGGACAAAACCTCACTGTCAATACCAGTATCCCCCCAAACGTCGATACCAATGTCAATTACTACCAAACCAAAGGCTCCGGTATCCTCGGTCAACTACCCGGCTCCAGCGGCGGACCCAATCAATCCATTCAAAACGTAGCAAGAGTCATTAATCGGAATGTCACCGCAGACAATACAACGCACGGTAACATCCAAGACCAACACCAAGCCGAAATCGAAAACTACTTCAAAGAATACATTAATCTCTATACTTCATTGCATACATATTAGTAGTCAATTTCAAAACCATACATTTTATCGTTCATTGCTTTCCTAATCTCTAAAAAATAAATACCTTCACAACTGTTAACATCTAGTCGGAAAAAGGTATTTATAAACAAACAGCAAAAACATTGGACATACTGCAAACACTACGCGAGACGCCAAAAGAAGGTGTCAAACAAGTTTATCATGTAGCCTACCACACCATTGCCAATCAACTCATAGAACAAGGCAATTCGGAGTCGCAGGCGCGTGAGTACTTTCGCCGAGCAGTCGTTTTCCTCACAAAACAGGTCAAAGAACACAACTTTGACCCCGATATGGATGTTACGCTTTATCTTTCAACTGTTATTCAAGGATTGAAAAAGAGTAGCGAGTAACGAGTTTTCGGGTTACGGGTTTTATCCCGTCCACCGTCAGCCTTCTACCGTCTACCGTAAAACATGATAGAGCAATATCTCATCGGCAAATTGCGAGGTGACAAACTCAAAGAGTTTGAACAGACTTTGTATGCCTATACTTTGCCCGATGACATCGTGGTCATCACGACGTTCAATTTTGAGGATAAAGACATCCTCGAAATGCTCGATCAAACCAAGACCATAGAAGAACAACTCAGAAAACAAGATTTCTTTTTTATTGGACAATTAAAAAGAAGAGAACGTAAGGCGCAAAAACGCCTTTACGACAAGCTTTATCCCAAAATTCGCAACCATATCCTCAAAAATAGTGGCGACGAAAATGACGTGCATGACTTTACCCAAGAAGTGATTATTAAACTCTACGACAAACTCAAAGGAGACACCTCAAAAATCACCACACTCGAAGGATTTGCCTTTGGTATCCTGCGAAATATGTGGCTCAAAGAACTCGAAAAAAGAAAGAAGACCGCCGAAAAAAACAAAGAATACGGAGGCAGCATAGAAACTTCCACCGACCCCGAAGATAGTTTTGACGATGATGCCGAACATCGCACCCGCATACTACGCGAGTGTATGGATATGCTCAAACCCGAACAAAGCGAATTTTTGGAATACTACGACCTCCAAGGACACAATATCAAAGAAACCGCACTACATTTCAGTTTGGATGAAGTTAGCGTACGTGTACGCGCCAACAGATGCAGAAAATACCTTAGAAATAAACTCATTGAACACCCCGAATACAATAGATATTTTTAGTGACTGGTGATTGGTTAATTCGTAATTCAAAATAATTCACTCATTAAAAAATATTTAAGCATTTCATCATTACCTCATTTAAGCATTAATAAATGTCTGACGTACAAGTAAATATCGACGATTATATCAAAGGCAGAATGGATGCACCTGCGGCAGAGTCATTTGAATCACAAATGGCTGCTGACCCTGCATTGGCAAATGAAGTCCAAGAGCAGGCACAGGTAGCCAATGCCTTAGAGGAAGCCGGTAATCAAGAATTACAAGCTCAAGTCGCCGCCGTCAGTCAACAACACCAAAATGAATCCAAACCCAAAATAGAAGATACACCACCACCAAAACAAGACGACCAGCCCGCCCCCAAAACCAAGTCAAAATCCGGCTCTGCCGCTGTCATCAAAGCTATATTTAGAGTAGATGGCAGAGAATCAGAAGTCATTGCGCTCTCCTACTCTTTCCAACAAGATGTAGACAACATAGGTCAACCCGCAGGCGAAGTTAAAGGCGGACTCATCCACGTATCGCTCGGTTCATTGGGCGATCCTTCACGCTTTGCGTGGGCAGTTACCTCGGATATGAAGAAATCCGGTGAAATCGAATTCATCGGTTCTCATGGCAAGACCATCAAAACCCTAAAATTTGAAGATGCCTATTGCATCGCCTACACCGAAGAATATGAAGCCTTCACAGGTAGTGTATCCGGTAGAGTCACCATCAAAGATGGCTCGAAGGAACATCTCACCCTTTCTGCAAGAAAAATTTCTGTTGCAGGAGAATCTCACACCAATACATGGGTTTAATGTGCTGATGTACTCATGTACTGAAGTGCTGACGTAATTTTTTACGACACACTATCTAGGGCGTTCCTGTAAATCCAAATTTAATTTCCGTACCAAATAAAATATTG
>JAHDEO010000410.1 GCA_020628725.1 Saprospiraceae bacterium | reverse complement strand
AGGTGTAGCCACTTTATCATTGGGTAGTATATTCAACGGAATCCCATTGGTGGCATCCGGAGATGATACCCCATTTGGAGGTATAAATGCTGCTGACGAATATGCACGTACAGAAACCGATGCTTTTGACAACTTAGACATATTCCCAACTTTGACTGATAATGTATTGAATGTACGTTATTCATTAAGTAATGAGGCAATGTCACAAATCAATATCATAGACATTAACGGTAAATTGATGCAACAATATTCACAAAACATTAATAGCATACAAACGATGCAAGTGGACGTGAGTACCTTGCCGACAGGTATTTATTTCGTTCAAATGGTCGCTAATGATATTGTTTTAGTAGAAAAATTTGTAAAAAGATAAATTTGTAATAGGCTGTTTAGAATTATTCATATTCGCAATGTAAATAATCATAAACAGCTTATTAACTCAAGTTGCGGATAAACCGCGAACTTGAGCAAATCCCAAATTCCAAGTACCAAATCCCAATGAAATTCGATTGAAACAGGTTAAAGTTGGGATTTGGAATTTGTTTTTTGGAATTTTTCAAGTTGTTCGCAACTTGAATTTATTAGGCAACTCAAAATAAATAATGAGGCAGATTTACTGAAAAAGTAAATCTGCCTTTTTTATGTCACAATAGTACTTTTTTAACTATATTTGCTAGCCTTATTGAAGTTCTTCCTAGATCTGTTTAAACCCATTTAGCTTTAAACAGTTCCCTATCAATTGATATGAGCAACTTACTGTTCAGTTCAATCGGTTATTTTACCAAACACATTTAAAATTCAAACTATCATGGACTTTACATGCCCAAACAAGTTAGTTATTTGCCTTTTCATTGTCTTTTTCTCCCAATTAAGTTATGGACAACGAGCCATCAGCGAAAAAGTCAATGAAAACTTAAACAAAATCAGAGAAACAACACAAAAAATACCTTTACAAGAAGTTAGCGAAGACCTCCTCGAAACACCCATCGAAAAATCAATACTTAACCAAAAACAAATTCTGCAAATCAATTCTACTCAAGTTCAAAGTATCAAAAACGACAATAGCGAATACCTGAGATTGTCACTTCCGATTAAGGGGCAAGATGTGGAATTGCAATTGTACAAAGCGAATATTTTTACAGAAAATTTCCGCGCCGAACTTTCTTCAGAACCCAATAAAAATATGAGATTCAAGAAAGGCTTACACTATTGGGGAATTGTAGCAGACGACCCTAACAGCCTTGCAACTATTTCATTTGTAGGTGATGAAATCGTAGGCGGCGTTCATTTTAATGGTGAACAAATTTCACTCGTTAAACTCAAAAACAGCGATTATCATGTAATATATGCGAATAAAGATTTGAAACATAGCTTTAATTTCAGTTGCGAAGCACTTCCGATTGAAGGCTCACCACTATTAATGGACATCAGTGAGGCAGCCGGAAGGTCAAACTTATTATTGGATTGTGTGGGCATCCATGTAGAAGTAGACAGAAGTGTTTATCAAGGGTTCGGTAATAATTTGACCAATACCACCAATTACGTCAACGCCCTTTTTGCCCAAGTAGCTGCTTTGTATGCCAATGAAAGTATTGCGGTAGCCATCAGTTTTTTGCGTGTTTGGGATACTGCCGACCCATACGGTTCGGGTAGTGAGTTAAATGACCTGACAAATCAAGGCTACGGTACTACCAATGGTAATCTTGTACACCTTCTTCACTCCAATGGAGGTGGTGGTGTAGCATACTTACAAGGCTTGTGCGACAATACCTTCAATACAGGCGTCAGTAATATTTTTCGTTCGTTCAATAATGTACCGACCTACTCTTGGGATGTAGAAGTATTTACCCACGAAATCGGACACAACCTCGGCTCGCCACACACGCACGCCTGTGCATGGAATGGCAACAATACGGCTATTGACGGTTGCGGACCGGCTTCTGGTAATAGTGAGGGATGCAATGCCGCACTTCCGCCCAATGGCGGTACAATCATGAGTTACTGCCATCTAGTCAATACAGGTATCAACTTTAACTTAGGGTTTGGAACACAACCGGGAAATGTAATTAGAAATTTTACGGCAAGTCAAAACTGTGGAGATTTTTGCACCGTTGTATGTCCGGCACAAGTCAATACGCCTTACAGTCGCACAGAAGATATATGTGCAGGAATCGGAAGTTATACCTTACCAACATCTTACACAGGACTCGTATTAGATAATGACTCTGCTGCCGAATATGAATGGAGTGCCGGAAATTATATTAGTGCAGGCGGTACACCTGTCAGCGGATCATATGCACTCAACAATCCTTCGGGATGTGATCCTGTCATTCAACGCCTCTACCTAAATGTAGGTTGTACAGGAGGTGGATTAAATGATATTGATGCAGGTATTTTGACCTTAAATGTTTACCCCGATCCGGCACAATTTACCGCAACTGACCTAGTAACCGTAAGTGGTGAAAATACTTGTGACGAACCTGTCTTCTCTGCCAATTGTGCAGGAGTCACCATTACGCCCGATGCTGCAAACCCAACTTTCCCGGCTTCAAGCGGACAAAGCGGTACGGCAAATTACACCATCACATACACACCACAAGCAGGTGCGCCCAACTGCTGCGTTGCTGACGCAGGTAGCGGTACAGAATTGATTACCAACGGAGATTTTGAAGCCGGTACAACAGGCTGGACAGAAACAGAAGAAGTACCCACAGGTACACCAAATGCCAATCCTTTTGGTGTAATTGGGGTATCTAATGGCGCACTCAATGGCAGCAACGATGCTTGGTTTGGTGGCTGGGGAACAAGCTCTCCTAACAGTACATCTTACCTGACGATTTCTCAAAATATTACGATCCCACCAACTTGTGGCGGTGCTGAACTTACTTTCGATTTCGGCATGTCTTGTGCCAACGGTGGTATCACGCTGTCGGTAGCTGTGAATGGTGTCGTACTTGGTACGCTCGGATGTACTGATGGTTCGACGGGCAGCATTACACCATTCGACTTGGTAGCAGCGGGTGCACCTACAGGCAATGTGACCTTCTCAATCATCGGTAACGAAGACGGTACAGGTAGTGATGCACCGGATATTTATATTGATAATGTAAGTATCATCACCACAAATTGTACAGCTCCGGTAGTTTGTGATATACCTGTATCAGCCACATACGACTGTCAACAAGCCTGTGCAGGGCTTGACCTTGATATTAATTTTGACGGTAGTCCGGCGCAAACTTCTTGGGAAATCACCGATACAGGCACAGGAGGCGTAATGGCTTCGGGAGGTACTTATGGCAGTCAAACAGGAGGCTCCAGTCTCAGTTTGCCGTCAGTAGCTTGTTTGCCTGATGGTTGTTATGAATTAACTTTCTATGATTCAGGCAACGACGGGATGTGCCCGCGCCGTACATCCACCGTACTTACCGGTATCAATATCGCAAGTATTGGACTTGGCGGCGTCTTCAATGGAATTCCGCGAGTTGGTGCTAACTGCGGTGATTATACGCTATATGCAGCTGATGGTACAGTCATCGCAAGTGGTGGTGGACGATTTGGTTCGTCAGAAACCAATAGCTTCTGTATAGTTGGTGGTATTCCTCAATTTAATTACCAGCCGGATAATGTGTATGCTCGCCAAAATACAACTTCCGGTACATTGGATATGTGGATTACGCCAACATTGACCACCGATGCGATAACGGTATATTCTACATTGGACGAGAGAAGCGACGCACAGATTAGCGTGGTGGATATCAATGGAAAAATCATACAACAATATTCGCAAGAACGCAATACGACACGCGATTTACGATTGGATGTAAGTGATTTACCTTCGGGTATTTATTTCGTTCAAATGGTAGCGAATGATATTGTTTTAGTAGAAAAATTTGTAAAACGATAAAATATTATGAAGCGGACTTGCTCAAAGAGCAAGTCCGCTTTGTTTTTTGTAGGCAAATATTATTTTATTTTTTAAATTTAGAAATGCATTAATCTAAATAAAATTCTGTTTGCTGTTTTTGAGGAATAATAAGCGCTATTATATTGCCATTTTTTACGGAAAAAATACTACACATGTCACTAAACCGCAAAATATTGTCTTAACAAGAACGGGGAATCTCGTATATTCGCCGCGTTTTCTTAGACCACCCTTCTTAGACACCCGATAATTTTTTACACTAAACACATTACAATTACTATGCAGAAACTTACTTTTTGTCTGACACTACTGTTGTTTTTCCTTAGCAGTAATGTCTTCTCTCAAAGCTATTCTAAAGCTGAACTTTCCGGTTATGATAGAGCACCCGGAACAGAGCGTTGCGGTACGAATCAATACATGCTACAGCGTTTTGCAGAAAATCCGGAGCTTTACGAACGTTATCGAGAAGTCCAACAAGAGTTATACCCGGATAACGGAAATCTCAAGAGCCTCATTACCTGTGATGCTTCTAACTCAGTACGTGTGCCATTGGCATTTCACTTCGACAATTCATTTGATTGCAGCGACCAAGCGTGTATTTTGACCAAAATTCAGGATGCGATAACCACTTTGAATGTAGATTTTGGTTCTAACGTAGGCTCGCCTAATGCTGCCAATTGCCCTTCGGCATATCCCGATATTTCTACGGGTACTTGCATTGAATTTTATTTGGCTGTTCCTCCTGCTTGTTCCGGTTTAGATACCAGTTGCGACGGTGCGATCACTGTTGGCCAATTTGCCGGTGGTTACAGTGGCGGTGGCAGTGGTGCAGGTGCATGTTGGGATGATTATCTCAATATATTTGTACAGAGTCCGCAGGCGGGCAACTTAGGTGTTGCCGACCAAATTCCTGATGCACTTCCTCCCGGCGGTCCGGGTGAAGGGGTAACGCTTGGGGCACCTTATTTTGGTGGTACGGGCGGACCTTGTGGACCTATTGATACGGATGGTACTTATAATTTAGGTAAAACACTTGCTCACGAAATTGGTCACTACTTAGGATTGTTTCACTCTTTTCAAGGCGGCTGTAACGACGAACCAAATAATACATTCAACGGAACAAACATTACCGTAAATGATACACCTGCTCAACAGCAACAATACTTCGGTTGTCCGACCGGATGTGTAGCGTCAGGTTGTGGTGGTAATCAGCAGACAGCAAACATCATGAATTATACGGATGATGCCTGTATGGATATGTTTTCAGAAGACCAAGCCTACGCTATGAATGTAGTGGCAAACGGGTTATTTGGTAACTTGAATATACCGGAAGCTAATCCTGATGAATTATACGCACAGTGTACGGGCAATGCCTGTGTAGTCATTTGCCCTGCGGTAGTTCAGACGGCTTATGCAGGTGCCGAGGATGTGTGTGCAGCCGTAGGAACTTATACTTTACCGACTTCTTATGATGCCGGAGCTGCTACTACACTTACAGGTTTGGTATTGGATGTCAGTCAGTCTGCTACTTATGCTTGGAGTACAGGAGGTTACATAAGTGCAGGTGGTACGGCATTGACCAATACAACATTGACATTGGCAAATCCCGGAGGTTGCGATCCTGCACCACAGACAATTTACCTCAATGTAGCTTGTACTGATGGTAGTATCGCAGATATTGATGCGGGAGAATTTACCTTGAATGTATATCCCGATCCGGCTCAATTCACAGCAGCAGATTTGGTAACAGTCAGTGGCGAAAATACTTGTGGTGAGCCGATTGTAACACCTAACTGTGCCGATGTAACTATTACAGCAGATGCTACCAACCCGACTTTTCCTGTAAATCCGGGGCAAGCAGGTACGGCAAATTATATTGCCACATATACTCCTGCTGCGGGCGCACCAAACTGCTGCATAACAGGCGGCGGCGAATTGATTACCAATGGAGATTTTGAAGGCGGTACAACCGGTTGGTCTGAAATAGAAGAAGTACCATCCGGTACGCCCAATCCGAATCCATTCGGTGTAATTGGTGTTTCCAATGGCGCATTGAATGGTACAAGTGATGCTTGGTTTGGTGGATGGGGAAGTGTTACAGGAGGACAATCTGTGTTGTCATCGACAATAAGTATCAGTCAGGCAATAGACATTCCGGCTGAATGTACTACTGCCGATTTGAGTTTTGATTATGGTGTAGCATGTGCAGGAAATGCAACAATAGTTTTCACAGTATCTATCGGCGGCGTCACCATAGGAACTATTGATTGTAGCTCAGGAAGTGGAACCTTTACCGCTGAAGTGCTTGGCTTGGGTGCACCTACCGGAGCAACTACTATCGTACTTGAAGGTATAGAAGATGACCCCAATCCAAGAAATAGTGACGATGCTGCGAGTGTTTTCATTGATAATCTTTCTATAATCAGTGGTAACTGCCCAACAACAGCGTGTGATATTCCAATAACAGCAGACTATAACTGTGCCGGATGCTCGGATTGTAATGACCCGACATGCGTGACAGTGCAAGCTTGTGACGATGGAGACCCATGTACAGAGAATGATGAAGAAACAGTCATTCTTTCGGATGGTATTGTTTGTGTGCCATGTGCCGGAACAGCGATTCCATCTTGTACAGGTTCTGCATCCGTAGTTGCTTGTAATGACGGCGACCCATGTACAGAAAATGATGTACAAACGGTAGACGATTGCG
>JAHDEO010000409.1 GCA_020628725.1 Saprospiraceae bacterium | reverse complement strand
TTTTTGATGCTTCATTTTCCTTTCATTTTTAAAATAACGAAAAAAAACGCACTTTTGTGTGCCAATTAAATCATAACCATACAAATGTAAACAATGAATTTCAGAGCTTCGTTTTGCGACCCATTTAAACCGGACATTATCGAATTAGGGGATATTGACAAAGAGAAAATCATGGAAACTTTTGAAAATATTCCATGGGACGACTACCTCAAAAGGATGGAAATTGCAAAAGATGAAGACCTCTATTATTCCCCATCCTTCGAAGTTGAAAATAAGGATAATAAAAACGGACTTTCAGTATCAATAATCGATGATGAAGAATGGTATATTTTCTATAATAGACCTAAGGTGATGAAGAAATTAGGATGGTTTAGAACGACTGAATATCTAAATAATGATTATGGAACTCATGCGACAGAGCAGTCAATTGATAACGTAAGAGAATGTTTAAAAGCCCTGATTGATAATGATTTAGAATTTCTCGAAAAAGAAATACGATAATAAATTCAGACGATGAAAGATAAATTGGAACTACTCGAAAATAAAATCGCAGAAGCCAAGCTCGGTGGGGGAGAGGCGCGTATCGAAAAGCAACACAAAAAAGGCAAATTGACCGCAAGGGAACGTCTTCATTTCCTGATGGACGAAGGTTCTTTTGAGGAAATGGGCATGTTGGTGACGCACCGTACAACAGATTTTGGGATGGCTGACCAGCAATTTCCCGGTGATGGTGTGGTGACGGGCTACGGTACAATCAATGGGCGATTGGTCTATGTATTTGCACAAGATTTCACGGTGTTTGGCGGAGCTTTATCGGAGACACATGCCGAGAAAATCTGTAAAATCATGGACTTGGCACTACAAAATGGCGCGCCTGTGATTGGCTTGAATGATTCGGGTGGAGCGCGGATTCAGGAAGGCGTGAAATCGCTCGGTGGCTATGCAGATATTTTTTATCGAAATGTAACTTCTTCGGGTGTCGTGCCGCAGATTTCGGCGATTATGGGACCTTGTGCGGGCGGTGCGGTGTATTCTCCTGCAATGACGGATTTTACAATTATGGTGGAAAATACATCGTATATGTTTGTGACCGGTCCGAATGTCGTGAAAACCGTTACCAATGAACAGGTTACGGCAGAAGAATTGGGCGGTGCATCAGCGCACTCTACCAAGTCGGGCGTGACGCATTTGACGGCTGCGAATGATGTCGATTGCATTCAGAAAATTAAAAACTTACTCAGTTATATCCCGCAAAATTGTGAGGATGATGCCCCGCGTTTGCCTTACGAAGCAGGCGATGAAAGTCGTCCGAAATTGACTGATATTATCCCCGAAAATGCTAACCAACCTTACGATATGCGCGAGGTCATTGAGGGCGTGGCAGATGCAGATTCTTTTCTCGAAATTCATCCTGATTATGCACAAAATATCGTCGTTGGTTTCTGTCGAATTGCAGGACGCAGTATCGGCGTGGTAGCCAATCAACCCGCTTATCTGGCAGGTGTTTTGGATGTGGAAAGTTCGCGGAAAGGTGCGCGTTTTGTACGTTTTTGTGATTGTTTTAATATTCCGTTGTTGACCTTTGTGGATGTACCGGGTTTCTTGCCGGGAACAGACCAAGAATGGCGTGGTATCATTGTGAATGGTGCGAAATTGCTCTATGCTTTCAGCGAGGCAACGGTGCCGCGTGTGACGGTCATCACCCGCAAGGCATATGGTGGCGCATATGATGTAATGAATTCAAAACACATACACGCCGACCTTAACTATGCCTGGCCCTCCGCGGAAATCGCTGTTATGGGTGCGAAGGGTGCGAGTGAAATTATTTTCCGAAAAGAAATCGCTGCCTCAGAAGACCCTGCCGCCAAATTAACAGAAAAAGAAAGCGAATACGCCGCTAAATTTGCCAACCCATATCGAGCTGCACAACGCGGTTTCATTGATGAAGTCATTGACCCGAAAGACACGCGAAAGAAATTAATAAAGGGATTTGAAATGTTGGAAAATAAGGTGGTGAATATGCCGAAAAAGAAACACGGGAATATTCCTCTTTGAATGAGTAGATGAATAAATGATGAAATGAGTAAATGTTTCGCTTGTAATACTTGCACATTTACTCATTATAAAAAAGACAACCACCCAAATCCAAGTTCACAAGAGGCGTCAAAATATAGTTTGTTTACTCTTCTCTAAGTGGCTGCTCTTCCTTGCTATATTTCTTTAGCAATGAGTGAATGACTGAATTTTGAATGAGTGAATAAATACGTTTATTGGTGTTCACTCATTCGCTCATTCACAATTCACTCATTCCATTGTAACATTATCGCATTTCATCATTGTAGCATTGTAAAAAGACAACCACCCAAATCGGAAACCAAGAGGCATCTAAGTTTAAAATCCTCTCCGGGCGGCTGCTCTTCCTTGCTATATAATCTTTATTAATTTTAGGTGTTACAGAGTATTTGCATGCCACAAAGTAAAGGCAATCTCTACATTAAGACTTACATATTTGTAACAAATGCTTTGCAATTTGTAACATAATGACCTCAATGACAACGTCAAATTCAATTTTCGATTTGCCAGACATATTTTATACTTCTTTAGGGTAAGATTTACTAACCTCTGATGGGGTTTTTCCATACACCTTTTTGAAGGCTCTGGAAAAATGGGCAGGAGAAGAAAAGCCTGTTTGGTAAGCGATTTCGGAAATGTTAAGGTTTTTTGTTTGGAGTAATTGCATGGCGGTTTCGAGGCGAATAGAGCGCACATAATCGGCGGGTGTGCATTGAATGAGTGCTTTGAGTTTACGGTGCAATTGCATACGACTCATCCCAAATTGATTGCCGATTACTTCGCTGGTCAAGTTGGATTCGGCGATATTTTCCGTGATAAATGTTTTTAATTCATTGATAAATTCATCTTCTTTTTGAAAACCTTGTAAGACACCGGGCGCAGAACTATTTTGATAACGCGACTGTAGCATCATCCGAATTTCGATGAGTTTGCGTACACGCAGAGCTAATTCGTCGGGACTAAACGGCTTGCTCATAAAGGCATCTGCTCCACGTCCGAAACCTTCCATACGACTTTCCAAAGAAGCTTTTGCTGTTAGTAAAATCAAAGGAATATGAGAGGTCGCAAGACTACCTCGAATGGCTTGCACCACGCCAAAGCCATCAATTTTCGGCATCATCACATCCGAAATAATGAGGTCGGGAACAATATCAAGGGCTTTTTGGATACCTTCTTCGCCGTCGGCGGCTTCGGAGATGACATAAGTGTTTTTGTCGATACAAGTGCGAATAAAACTTCGCATTTCGGCATTGTCTTCTATGATAAGTAGTTCTAATTTGTTTTCATTGCGTGCTGCAGCTTCTGCCTCAACGTCTTTTTGCTCATATCCATTTGAATCAAATATTGGGACAAATGATTTGTTCGTATCAGAAGGGGCTATAATTGTAGCCGGCGCATCAGGAACAGGAAGTAAGACCGCAAAGGTACTCCCCGCATTTAGTACACTTTCTACACGAATTTCTCCCTCTTGAAGGTCAATCAATTCCTTGACCAATGCTAATCCAATCCCTGTACCACCAATCGTATGTGAGTGGTCGCTACTACGATAAAAACGGTCAAATATTTTGGGTAGATATTCTGGTGAAATGCCTTGCCCATCATCTTTTACGATGAGTTGAATGGTGTCTTTTTTATTTTGTTGAATGTTTTTTAAATAAATATAAATATTGCCATTGTCGGGTGTAAACTTGATAGCATTAGAGATGAGATTGCTAACAATTTTTCTCCATTTATCTTTGTCAAAATAGGTTTCCCAGACTGTATTATCAGCTTTAAATGTCAGGTTAATTTGTTTGCTCAATGCAAGCGGCTCAAATTGTCGAACAAGATTCTGCGTATAATCTACAACATCTCCATGCGAAATTTCGACCTGCATTTGCGCGCTTTCGAGCTTGGAAATATCCAGTAATTGATTAATCAGTCCAAGCAAACTACGGGCATTTTTCAAGACACCGCGAAGCGGCTGACGCATATTTTCCGGCGGATTTTCAGAGAGTATTTTCTCTATCGGACTAGTTACGAGCGTAAGTGGTGTGCGAAATTCGTGCGTGATATTGGAGAAAAAACGCGATTTGGTTTTGTCTAATTGCCGCAATTCGGTGGCTTGTTTTTCTATGGTTTCTTTGTCGCGTTCGATTTGTGCGGTGCGTTTTTTGACTTCTTCTTCAAGGCGTGTTCTGTCTTTTTCTAATCGTCTCAATCTCCCGCGAAAAAACAGAAAAACAAAGAAAGCAGCCCATAAACCAGCCGTCACCAAAAACCAAGTCTGTCGATAAAAAGGTGCTTTTGCATAAAAAGGAACCTTCAAAACCTCAGACCATTCGCCGGATGCTGTTTTTCCTTTGATAGAGAGTGTGTATTGTCCAAATGAGGGGTTCATTATCGGAATTGTATTGCCGTTGGTGTAGGTCCATTGCTGGTCATTGAGTCGATAGGCGTATTGTTTGCTGCCTGTGTTTTTATAATCCAATAAGCCGGGTTGCAATTCCAAAATTCTGTCTTGTGGTTTAAAGTCTATTCTTTTTGTGCTAAAATATGCCTCCGTTTCATCTCTAAATTCATTATCATCTCCATCCAATATCCGCACCTGATTGATGTGAAGTGGTATTTTATAATCGTCATTCAGCCCGATATCTTTAGGGTGAAATTTGGTAAGCCCCTCAATTCCTCCGAAAATCAGTGTGCCGTCATTCGCCTGAAAATGCGCATAGGTGTTAAATTCTTTGTGCGCCACACCGTCTTTCTCCAAAAATACACGGATGTCATAAGTCGTTTTATCAAAACACATTAAACCCTCGTCACTAGGCAGCCAAAGGCGATTATATTCATCTTCGTAAATGCAATACACATTATTATCCACCAAATAATCATCCTCTGTAAAACGCTTAAATTGACCGTTTTTTCTATCCCAACGCACCAGCGCCGCATCCTTTGTTCCTACCCAATAAATGCCGTCTGCATCTTGGTGAATGTAATTGATGTTATTGGAGGGTAAACCGTCATTGGTGGTGTAATATTTGATAAGTTCTTCGGTTTGCCCGTCCATCAAAAACAAGCCGTTTCCGGTAGCTATCCAGATGCCTTCGTCATTTTGATAAAATTGTCTGATATAGACATTTTTCAGTTCATAGGGGATAGGAACACGAGATATTTCACCGCCCAAATCACCAATATACCAACCATTATGCGTACCTATCCAATGATTTTTTGTAATGTGATTTTGGAATAATAAAGCGTTAAAATCGGGTATTTCGTATTTTAAAAATTTATCTTTTTTGGGTAGATACTGATAGTAAATACTATGCGTGCTGCCTATCCACAGACGCCCTTCATCGTCCTTTAGAAAATTGAGTGGCACAGTGGTGTTTTCGCCTGTCAGGAAATTCTCCGTTTCGCCTGTATGCAGATTTCTTCTTAGATTTTCGTTGTAACCTCCCCACCAAAGATAGTCGTCATCTTGATATATTCCCCGGATACTATTTCCCTTATAGACGGTGCTTTTGTTGATGATTTCAAAAGGATTTTTTTGTGCAAATATCTTTGTAATACCGTCTCCTGTCGCCGTCCAAATGATATTTTGTTTATCTTCAAAAACCGACATGCGCCCTTGCGGTATTCCCCGAATATTTTTTTCCAACAGTAGTTCACCCGCTTTATCACGGATAATAATTTTTTTATCTTCCAAAAAATAACAAATATAATCATCTGTCAAATGAAGAATTCTGGAATAGCTATTTTTTTCAGGGATGACATCATAAGGAATAAGGCTGTCATTTTGGACTTGGTAATAATCATAACCGGTTGCACTGAAAATTTCGATGAGTCCCTGCGAGAGGGTTCGTCCAAGATAATGAAATTCATATTGAGATAAATCATATTTTTTTTGTAGGCGGTTGTTTTTTATACGTGATAATTGTGTTGTCTTTGCGTCGGCATCGTAAATATGAACAAAATAATCCCCATCAAATCCTTCTTCAACCGAAATATGACCGTTGTTTAAAATGGGGACAGACGGTTTATATATTAACTCAAAATCATCTTTGTAGGTGTATATTTCTCCGCTTTGGGTAGCAATCAGAATTTTCTCTTTATCCGTTCTGAAATTTCCCACAAAAATCACCGAATCAGGATGCAACAAGCCATTAGAAACTGCTTGCAAGCTGATAGTATCGCCTGTATTGGTGTCAATCAATCCGCTGTACTCGCCGGGACGTGGCTCCGAATACCACAAACGATTGTGTTTGTCGAGTGCTAAATGCGTGCTATTATCTTGAAAAATATTGAGTTTTGAATAATTGTAAATCTTCCACTCATTGCCATCGTAGCGACTAATATTGCCCTGTCCGCTAATCCAGATATAACCGTTGTGGTCTTGTTTGATTTGATAAGTATTGCGATGTGGTAAGCCTTGTTCGAGATTTAAAGTCTGGACATCAAAAAGGTAGGCTTGCGAATAAGCATAATTTATACTTGCCGCACAGCAAAATGCAGTGAATACCAAAATGAGTGCCCGCTTCATGCGATTTTAGTGGTTAGATGCCTCTGAAGTGCAATGTATTGAAAATGTGGGTAATAGCAAAACAAACGTAAAACGATTTTG
>JAHDEO010000408.1 GCA_020628725.1 Saprospiraceae bacterium | reverse complement strand
GGATAAGTCACTGATTATTAATATTTAAAAAACGGGGTAATCCGTTACAATCAGACAAAAATCAATGCAAAACACACCACTAGCAGAAAGGCTACGCCCCAAGACCCTCTACGAGTACATCGGTCAGCAGCACTTGGTCGGGAAGGATGCCGTTTTGCGAAAAGCCATCGAAAGCGGACGGATACCTTCGTTTATTTTGTGGGGACCGCCGGGTGTTGGGAAGACCACTTTGGCGCGGATTATTGCCAATCAATTAGAGCGTCCGTTTTTCAGTTTGAGTGCGATTAATTCGGGCGTAAAAGACATCCGCGAAACCATCGACAAAGCCAAAAAACAACAATTTTTCAGCCGTCCGAATCCGATATTATTTATTGATGAAATTCACAGATTCAGCAAATCGCAGCAAGATTCGCTCTTGGGGGCGGTGGAGTCGGGCGTGATTACGCTCATTGGCGCGACAACTGAAAATCCGTCTTTTGAGGTCATTTCGGCATTGCTGTCCCGGGCGCAGGTGTATGTGTTGCAGCCGCATACACGCGAGGATTTACGCGGATTAATGGAACACGCTTTTGCGAATGATGAGTTTTTAAAAACAAAAAAAATTGACATAAAAGAAGACGAAGCCCTGATGCAATACGCCAACGGCGATGCCCGTAAACTATTGAATATCATAGAAATAGTCGTTAATGCCGAAACAGACGACCACATCATCATCGACAATAAAACCGTCACGGAACGTCTCCAAAAAAACATCGCCCTCTACGACAAAAATGGCGAAATGCACTACGACATCATCTCGGCGTTTATCAAATCCATACGAGGGAGCGACCCCAATGCGGCGGTCTATTGGTTGGCGCGAATGGTGGAGGGTGGCGAAGATGTGAAGTTTATCGCAAGACGTTTGCTGATTTCTGCGGCGGAGGATATTGGTTTGGCGAATCCCAATGCGCTGTTGTTGGCGAATAATTGTTTTCAGGCGGTGAATATTATCGGCTTGCCCGAAGCACGTATCATTTTGTCGGAGGCTACGATTTATTTGGCATGTTCGCCTAAGAGCAATTCGGCATATGCGGCGATTAATCAAGCTCAAAAAACCGTCCGCGAAACAGGAAATTTACCCGTACCGCTTTCCCTACGCAATTCGCCGACGCGACTGATGAAGGATTTAGGCTACGGTAAAGACTACAAATACGCCCATGATTTTGACGGAAATTTTGCCGACCACAATTTCCTGCCCGACGAACTTGACGGCAAAAAATGGTACGAACCACAAGATAATCCACAGGAAAATACGCTCCGCGCCAGACTTAAAAAATGGTGGGCAGACCGTTATAAGTATTGATGCGAGAAGTGAGAGGGGAGACAAGAGAGGTTATTTTGTTCGCCTTCACTTATAAATTTCATTACTTTTGTGAAATTCATCATTTATTGTTCATCATTCATCATTAGATTTGTTTCGTACTGAATTATCACCGTCGATTTCCAATTGGGAAATTTCCCATAAAAGTCAACTATTAAGCGTAGGATCTTGCTTTGCAGAAAATATCGGAGCAAGACTTTTGGAAGCTAAATTTCCGTTGGTTTTGAATCCGTTTGGGATTGTATATAATCCAATGTCAGTTGCTAATGCTTTGAATGGTTTGGTTGATAACCAGCAGTTTACTCAAGACGATATTTTTTTTCATAAAGAACGCTGGCATAGCTTTTCACATCATAGCCGTTTTTCTCATTCGGATGAAAATATTTGTTTACAGCAAATAAATAACGCCATACAAACAGGACATGAGCAATTCCGACAAGCGGGTGTTGTATTGGTTACGCTGGGTACGGCGCATGTTTTTTTTCATAAATATTTAAAACGTGTTGTGAATAATTGTCATCAATTACCTGCGACTGATTTTGAACGACGTTTACTTCATGTAAATGAAATCAGTAGATCACTCGCAAGTACATTTAAATTGATGAAAATACTACGTCCGAATATTCGTATTATTTTGACGATTAGCCCTGTACGACATATTCGAGATGGTTTGGCGGAAAGTAAGTTGAGTAAATCTATTCTTCGTGTAGCAGCAGATGAGTTGTGTGCGGCGTTTAATTTCGTTGAATATTTTCCTTCCTACGAAATCATGTTGGATGATTTGCGGGATTATCGTTTTTATGCGGCGGATATGGTGCATCCGAATGAGGTCGCGGTGGATTATATTTGGCAGAAATTTTCGGATACTTATTTTGATGAGAATACAAAGCAACTCATTCAGCAAGTCCAAAAGCTAAGACAGGCAATGCAGCACCGCCCGTTTAATCCTGAATCAGAAGCGCATAAAGCTTTTTTAGCGAAGCGTTTACAAATTACAAAAGACATAAAAAAAGCCCATCCTCACTTGAATATGGAGGATGAGCTTGAATATTTTTCGTAGACACGTAGCACCGTCTGTAGACGGTGATTCCATTTTTTGCTACGCAAAAAATGGGTGCGGTCTACAGACCGCGCTACTTTTTACCGTGACAGTTTTTGTACTTCTTACCACTACCACAAGGGCAAGGCGCATTTCGACTAATCTTCTTCTCTGCCCGTCTCACTGTCTCTTGTTTCGCACGTCCTCCGGCTGCGGCGGCTGCAGCTTTTGCGCGTGCGGCTTCTACATCTGCGCGACTGCTCGTGCGGGTGCGGCGTGTATTGGTGCGCTGACGTCTGCCTTCGCGGACATCGCTGCTGTCACGTATCGGAATCGTACCGCGTGAGAGTAAAGACGTGACCTTACGGTTGAGGTCGCCGACGAGTTCTTCAAACAAATTGAACGCTTCAATTTTATAAATTACAAGTGGGTCTTTCTGCTCAAATGATGCCGCTTGAGTCGATTCTTTCAATTCATCCATTGCCCGTAAGTGTACCTTCCAAGAGTTGTCGAGCAAGGCAAGTGTAATGGATTTTTCAATTTCTGAAATGATAGAACCACCGTTTGTTTCAACAGCTTTTTCCAGATTGGCAACAAGGTTGAGTGTACGCTGACCATCCGTAAATGGAATAGCGATATTGCGATATTGTTGCCCTTCATTTTCATATACTTGTCGAATGGTAGGCATTACCTTTTCGACGATTAATGCCATCTTATTGCGATATTCTTCGACAACTTTATCTTTATATCTTTCCGAAATACTATCTAAACTCGCTTCGCGTAATTCGACTTCCGTAATATTCGGTTCGATACCGAAAAACTGAAGTGAATCCATTCTAAACGCCTCATAATCACCGTTTTCTTGGTGAATAGCGACTAACTCTTCACTCAATTCGGAGAACATATTATACAAGTCCAATGAAAGACGTTCACCATGAAGTGCATGACGACGACGCTTGTAAATCGCTTCACGCTGAATGTTCATCACATCATCGTATTCGAGGAGGCGTTTACGCGTACCGAAGTTGTTTTCCTCTACTTTTTTCTGCGCTCTTTCGATGGAATTGGTAATCATTTTGTGCTGCAAAACCTCACCGTCTTCATAGCCCATTCTATCCATCAACTTGGCTATACGCTCCGAACCAAAGAGACGCATAAGGTTATCTTCGAGCGATACAAAAAATTGCGACGAACCGGGATCTCCCTGACGCCCTGCACGTCCACGCAACTGCCTATCTACACGACGCGATTCGTGGCGTTCTGTACCGACAATCGCCAAACCTCCTGCTTCCTTTACCCCTTCGCCGAGCTTGATATCCGTACCACGACCCGCCATGTTGGTAGCAATCGTAACGGCTCCGGGCTTACCGGCATTGGCGACGATTTCTGCCTCGCGTTGGTGTTGCTTCGCGTTCAAGACATTGTGTTTGATGCCTTTACGAGTGAGGAAGCGACTCAGTAATTCCGAAATTTCTACCGAAGTTGTACCCACCAAAACAGGTTGTCCATTTTCGGTCAACTTCACCACTTCATCTACTACGGCATTATATTTTTCGCGTGTTGTTTTGAAGACCATATCCTCGCGGTCATCACGCGCGATAGGTCGATTCGTAGGAATCACGACCACGTCCAATTTATAAATATCCCAAAACTCACCCGCTTCCGTTTCTGCTGTACCCGTCATACCCGAAAGTTTGTGGTACATACGGAAGTAATTTTGTAGCGTGACGGTCGCATAAGTTTGGGTCGCAGCTTCTACTTCTACACCTTCTTTTGCCTCTACCGCTTGGTGCAAACCATCCGACCAACGACGACCTTCCATGACACGTCCTGTCGATTCATCTACGATTTTTACTTTATTATCTACGAGAATGTATTGGTCGTTTAAGTGGAAAAGCGTGTAGGCTTTAAGGAGTTGTTTCATGGAGTGCAGACGCTTGGATTTCAATGTAAAATCCTGCATCAACAGACTCTTTTCATCTGCTTTTTCTTGAGGTGTCATTTCTTCATCCGCATCAATTTCAATCAAGGTAGAACCGATGTCGGGCATGACAAAAAAGTTGGCGTCTGACTCTTGGTTAGCGAGAAAATCCGCACCTTTTTCCGTCAAATCTACCGAGTTGGTTTTTTCTTCAATTGTAAAATACAAAGGCTCGTCGGCGATATGCATATGCTTGGATTGCTCCTGCATATAGAAGGATTCCGTTTTTTGCATAATCACCTTGATGCCCGGTTCACTCAAATATTTGGTGAGTGGACGATTTTTGGGCAAAGCACGGAAGGAACGGAAGAGTGCCAAACCACCTTCGCCTTCTTCATAACCTGTGCTGCCTTGCGCGATAAGCGTCTTAGCTTCACCGAGATATTGTTGGGCGAGCGCGCGTTGCTTGGCAACGAGTCTTTCGACTTTTGGTTTGAGGGGAATGTATTCTTGGTCTTCGCCTTTATCGACGGGACCTGAAATAATCAATGGCGTACGCGCATCATCTACCAAGACCGAATCGACCTCGTCAATCATCGCAAAGTGGTGTTTGCGCTGTACGAGTTCGTCGGGATTACGTACCATATTATCACGAAGATAATCGAAACCAAATTCGTTATTTGTACCGTAAACAATATCGCATTTATATGCTTCCACACGCTCTGCAGAATGTGGTTTATATTTGTCAATGCAATCCGCCGTCAAGAAAAGAAATTCAAAAATCGGGGTCATCCATTCGCAGTCACGACGTGCGAGATAGTCGTTGACCGTGATAACGTGGACACCCTGACCGGATAAGCCGTTGAGATAAGCAGGTAGCGTAGCCACAAGGGTTTTACCCTCACCCGTTGCCATCTCCGCAATCTTACCTTGATGCAAGACCACACCACCAATCAATTGCACATCGTAGTGCAACATATTCCACGTAATCTCTCCACCGGCTGCTGTCCATGAATTTGACCAAAAAACCTTCTCACCTTCTATGGTCATATTTGGGCGTTTGGCTGCCAAATCGCGGTCAAAATCAGTGATAGTTGTTTCGAGCGTGGTATTTGTCATGAAGCGTCGCGCCGTTTCCTTGACTACGGCGAATGCTTCGGGCAATATTTCCAATAAAATATCTTCGAGATGCTTATCGCGTTCTTTCACGACTTCATCTATTTGTTGGAAAATAACTTCTTTTTGCTCAAAATCACTCTCCTCGTTGGCATTGGCTTTGAGTTGTGCGATGTCGGCATCAATGCCTTCCAAATGTTCTGCAATGCGAGCGCGAAAGATGTGGGTTTTATTTCGCAATTCGTCATTGGAGAGGTGTTCAAGTTTGGCGTATTCTTGGTGAGTACGTTCCACATACGGCATCAACTCCTTAACATCTCTGTCGTACTTCGTGCCGAACATTTTCTGAACGCTGTCAGTGATAAATTTTAACATGCTTTTGACGGTAGATGGTAGACGGTAGACGGGGTGTTTCCGCCGTTTTTGTCAACCTATTTTTTTCTTAATTAATTTTCAAATTTTGTGTGTTTGTTTCTTGGGAGGATGACTTGCAAAGATAGTGATTCAGACGGCTTTTTTGAGGTCGGTTTCGGGGAATAAATCGGCTAATTTGTAGTCATTATATTTGTCGGTATTTTTTTGTTCGGCTTTAATGAGGTCATTTTTATTTTGAATATTGAGCCAAGTGGAGGGCTTCATGTCAAATATTTTTCCCAACTTAATAGCCAAGTCAATATTAATTTTTCGTCTGCCTTTACACAATGCACTCAAATTGGATTCTTCGTAACCAATGTATTTTGCGAATGATTTATTTTTAATGTTTAATTCTTTCAAAAACATCGCTAAAAATTCGCCTGCGCTGATGATTTTTTCGGGGTGCTCTACTTTCATATAATCCCATATCTTCAACTTCAGACCGAACATAATGGTGCGCCTTTTGTCCTCCGGGCTTCTGTTTTTGGAATGTTCGGCTACCATAGCCGCGAATTGTTTGAACTCTTCCGTTGTGGAATCTACGGGTTTACCTGTGCCTATGATACGTGTATCTGTGAAGTAGAATTCTTCTTTCATATCGTTAAAGTTCTGATTCCAAGTCCGTGTTGAGATACTTTTTGATTAATTCAATGCCTGTTTCCGGTGCGATAAACATGCGTTGTCCCATTAATTGTTCCGCACCATATTTGGTGCGATAATGATTGATTAATGCCGTTTTACTATCGAAACAAACAAATCCTTTATAATTACCAACTCCATTTCGATGACCATAAAGACAACCGTAAGCAATTAAGCATCCCGCAACATAATCATAACGTTTATCTTTGCCAATATTGTGAGGGGCAAGTTCAACATTATTGAGATAAACCATTTCTCTATTCTCTATGCTTATC
>JAHDEO010000407.1 GCA_020628725.1 Saprospiraceae bacterium | reverse complement strand
TTCGGGACTTGCACCCTATAGATTACTACCATGTATGGCACACAAAAAACGCCTTGCATTTATCAAAAAATGCAAGGCGTTCTAATATACTTTATTATTAGGCTTTCTATTGTTTTACAAAACGCTTCGTAGCGACCTGTTCGCCATCTCGAATTTCGATAAAGTAGATACCTGAAGGAGTTTCGCCAATATCAATAATAGTATCATTATTCAATCCTCCAAAATGGACGACCTGCCCCACTGCGTTGAATATTCGGTAAGTTGCATTTGTAATACCCTGTATATGGAATGTGCCTGTATTTGGGTTGGGAATAATGGTAAATTCTAACTCATTTTCAGGTGATTGTGTTGATACAACCGGCAGTTCACTCACCATAATATTCTGTGTCGTATTGGTAATCACAGGCGGGTTGAGGTCAAAATAAATTCCTGCCGAATTGGTAACAAGTGTATTTTCTGCCAAGCCGTCAATCGTGCGAATTAGATATGAGACATAACCCTGACTTCCTTCAAAATTGCTGGTAGAATCAGGCAAGAAAATATCTCTAAATTCAAAGGTCAAAATGCCATCAGGGGTCATACTGGTATTGAGTCGTTCGAGGTGACTGCTACCAAGCAAATGAAAGCTTTCAAGGTCGAGATTGGCATCAAGTGTATCACGTATGACGACATCATAAGCAACATCATTGCCTGTATTTTGAAAGCGAATAGTGTAAATCAAGTCTTCATCAAACAAAGCATAATCGCCCTCGCGTGCGGGGTTGACGAGTTTGTCATTTGGGTCGTAGGAGCAGCGAACTTCAGGTGCGTAGGTGAAGGTCAGGGAAGTATTTGTGCCGTTTTCATCCTCAAAATTAGCATAAGTATGGAAGGTCAGGTTGTTGCCCAACTGAAAATCAGGCGGTCCGGGTATTTGTACATCTATCTGTCTATCAATAGATTGACTTGGAGACAAATCACTAAAAAACCAACCGTAGCGATTCGGCGTGACGGTGGTATCGGGCGTGTCAATGAAGTTGGTGGCGAGGATATTTTCGTCTACTTCGAGCCAGAGTGTGCCGCTTGCGTTGGTGGTGCCGAGATTTTTGGTGTTGATGTCAAGGGTGATGATTTCGTTGCAACGGGCGGGTGGGGCAGCGATTGTGGGACGTATATCGCTGACTAATTCATTGGGATAAAGCCCAAAATAAAGGGTGTCGGTTTCATTATTTTCAAGTGAAACAAAATACGAGATAGAATCAGTGGTTAATTCCCATTCGCTGTTGCCTTGCTCATACGTAACTGTATAAGTATCGGACTCGCCGGAGAATGGATATACACTTAGTTGGCTTTGGGAAAATGCCGATGTAGTGGACTCAATGAGCATCATGGCGTCGTTGTATTTGGGTTCGTCGCTGTCTTGTATTTTGTTTTGATTAATATCGTAAAATGTAGAAAAATGTATTTTACCAAAATTATCACATTCGTAGCGTTTTACCCATGCGCTCCATTCTTGATAAGGATCGTAACCATAGGTAATACCACTCATCAGGACTTTACTTCCTTGTAATGCAAATGATGTAGCATTCAGGGTGTTGAAATAATCAGCCGTACCGTCAGCATTTATAACTGCATGATAACTAATACCCCACGAAAGGTCGCTGGAGGCAATCAAAATTTCGCCGGATGATAATGCCAACATATCTCTTGTGGCGTAAGTAATATCTCCCGGAGCGTTAAAATACGGATTCGTGGCAAGCTCCACTCCATCGGGCGAAATATATATCAAATTAGCTCCTTGTAGCACGGCATAGTTTCCGGTTGGGAGTTCAACAAATTGTTTATGACCACTATCGGCACCAAATCCGGCATTCGTAAATAAGCCATTATCTCCAAAAGTAGTGTCTGTTGTACCGTCACTGTTCAACCTCATAATTCCGTTTCCTCCGGTTGCAACTATTTGTCCATTTTGTAGCACATCAATATCGTCTGAGCCGTCGATGTCATTCATACCTACATTTCCATTGAAAGCAGCATCAGCCGTACCGTCGGGCAAATATCGTAATACGTCTCCGCCTTGAGTTCCGACGAGTATTTTGCCATCTGCCTGTGCGATCAATTTGCGAATATTGCTGTTAAAAATAATCGGTGTGAAACATGGTACATCTGGGTTTTCGGGGTCAAAACAGTTCAGATTATCATAATCTGAACTGTAAATAAGATTCCCATTTGATTCGACGATTTGACCTATAAGATATGAATGTGACTGTCCGGGTGGTTGTCTGATATAATCCAACTCGCCGGATGGCGTCAGTGCAAATAGACCTATGCGTGTCTCTACTTCAAAGTAAGAATTAGGCACTACGTGACCGACAAAACCGATACCGAATATTCTACCATCCGGCATTGTCGCCAAATCGCTGATATAATACTGAGCTATACCCGAATAGCCGTTGTAAATATCATACTCCCAGTCGTATTCTTGCAGGAATGTTCCCTCATTTGCGAATGTATTGTCAATCGCTAATTTGCATTGATTATCTGCAAAAGAAAGACCACAACTTTCTACAACTTCTTCAATGCTATTGCAACCGGAAGCATTGTTGGAGAAATTTGCAGTACCGCCGTTTTGTAGACGGGTGCATAGTTCCTCAACGCCGCATGTACTCAATGCCTCATTGTCTGTTACCGTTAAAAGGAACATTGTCGAATAATCCAGATTGTCGAAGCCTGCAAAACTTGCAAGTACGGGGTTGGATGATATATGAAGAACACTACCGATAGAAATGAGGTTTTCCAGCCCAGTGAAGTCGGTTAACAAAGCATTATTCTCTACCCATAAATTCCCGTCTATGGAGGTGATTTGGCTGAGTCCGTTGAGATTGGAAATATCAATAGAGTTGAGTATCATAACATCACCTGCGATTGTGGTACAACCGGGATTATTAATTGAAAAATCATCTATTTGTGCCTGTGAAGTGAAGATAATTAAACTGTCAGAACAAGAAGGTGATGAATTACATGACGTAGAAACCTCTGATAAATCGTTGCAGCCGAATGCATTATTTGAAATGTAGAGGGTTCCCCCATTTTGTGTGTAATCGCAAATGTTTGTCAAATTGCAAAAAGAGAGGTTGGGATTATTTTGAATATGTACACTTGTTATACCCGATGTGTCAATGCTTGCTAATCCACTTATATTACCTAGTACACCGTTATTATAAATGCGTATATCACCATTTATCGTTGTTAGGTTGCTTAGTCCGTCAAAATTAGTAATCGAAGCATTAAATTCGACACTTAGATTTCTTCCGACGGATGTGATTTGACTTAGTTCATCAAGATTAGCAAGTAAGCCATTAGATGAAATAGCTAAATCTCTCCCGATAACCGTGATTTGGTTTAATCCGTTAAGATTGACAAGTGAAGCATTAGACGTAATAAAAAGATCTCCTTCAACAGACGTGAGTTGACTTAGTCCGTCAAGATTAGCGAGTAAGTCATTAGATTGTATGGTAATATTTTCCCCAACAGATGTGAGTTGATCTAATCCATCAATATTGGTGAGTAAAGGGTTAGACAGAATATTGATGTTGCCCCCAACAGATGTGAGTTGATCTAATCCATCAATATTAGCGAGTGAAGGGTTATATCGAATACGTAGATTTTCTTCAATAGAAGTTATTGGATTCAAGCCGTCTAAGTTGGTGATACTACCAAAGGTGCCAATTTCAAGTGAACCATTAATAGACGTACAGTTCGGATAAGTCGCAGCGAAATCATCCACCGCCTGTTGTGTGTTCAGCGTAATACTTCCCGGCGGACATTGTGCCCGTATCGTAGCACAACAAATGAGGAACGTAAAAATAGATAATATTAGTTTTTTCATAATTCAAAATTTACATATGAAGAAAAGTGTATGGTTGCAAATCTTGAACTAAAGATAAAGTCATTCGAAGGTTAAAAAAAGTAACAGTTTGGGGTATTTTTACAAATCGAAAATTTTAAAATCACAACTACCTAAATAACAATTATTTAAATTTAAGGATAAATATTCAATCGTTCTGCCCGATGAAATTGAAAGTCCACCGCTCCATTCAAACGCGCCTCAAAAACCACCTCTTTTGTCGCATAATTCACCTCGACAATTTTGCCACCTTTCACGCCTTGATTCTCCACACACCAGCCCGGGCTGAATAAGACATTCCCCGTCTGTGGCAACCAATCCACATCCGAAACAGCGGGGGCGTAAGTCTCCTCGCCGCGTTCTTTGCCATACTGCCAGACTTGGCGGACTGTCTTCGTCGTTTCATCAATATCATACACTACGGCACGACTATATTGAGTTGACCAATTATAGTTGCGACGATAGCCATTATCAAATAACATCAAATTGCCATCAGGCAAAATCAAAGGCGAATGCTGATACCAACTCCATTCAAAATCAGGGTGATTGGTATAGCCATTCAGGTCGTCGGGCATGGTGATAGGATTGCCCGTAGCATCCAGTGGTGTAAGTAAGAAATCATTGAGGCTATCGCCCTGCCGATTCGTATTCCAGCCTTCGTGTGTAGCAAGTATCCATTTGAGATGATTATTTTTATCTAATTTAATAACACCTTGATTTCGCAGGCTTGCTATGATACAATCGTCTGATTCATCGTAAATTACGCTATTGATGTGCGCCCAATTCATGTTATTCCCTACTTGAATTTGTCCGAGCGCATCACGATATTCATCCAGCGATTCTTTTAAATCCCACGTTTGTATGATGTTGCCTGTTTGTCTATCAATTTCAAGAATATGGTCATCTACAGCAGGGTTTCCGTTATCGTGCGTACTGTTGGGATTACTCGCAGTGACAAGGAAATTTCCATTGGATTTTTCCTGTACATTATGATGAAAATTGTACGGCGCAAGCTCCCACGAATCCACAATTTTTCCATATACATCTACCTCATAAATCGTGTGTGTCGTTCTATCCCCAAAATACCAATTACCATTTTGCAGTCGCTCTATGCCTACATCATAATACAATTCATTCAAAATTGGATGATTTGTATAATCCAATATCCAGCGAATTTTTCCATAAGCATCTATTATATATGGAATATTGGGCCACAATACGCCACGATAACTCACCAATGTCATTCCCAATTCCATTTTGTCCAATTTTTGAACATCTACTATAATTTCAGGGAAAATTTCAGGTAGCGGTTCAGTCGTAATTTTTACCTCTTCACTAATCAATTCACTACCATTCGCATCCAGTAGAGTCACTTGTACAATATTCTCATAATCCGCATACAAACCCAATACAGGTACGCTATGGTCGCGTGCGATCTCATCAAAAGTATGTTTGATATTTGACGCATCACCGTCCTGCCCCATGAGTTCAACCTGAATTTTTCCATCCACATTCGTGCTAATATCCAATACAGCACATAGCGGATTGTATGTAAACGGATTGAGCGTTGATGTAATCATCATTTCAGGGTTAACGGGAGGCGGAGGTGGAGTTTCATCATCTTTATTCCCACAAGCAGTAGAAAAAATTATAAGAATGAACAACATGTAGTGGGTGTAGTTTATTATCTGCATGGATAAATATATTTTAAAATCAAAAATCACTCAATCAAAAATCAATAATCATTCATTCATTTTTGTACATTTGATTGATGATAATGCGTTTTTCTACCATACTGATAATCATATTTATAGGGCTGCGAGGCATCGCACAACCCTTCGGTATCAGTATTACGGGAAATAAAAAAGTCGCCACGATTCCCTTTGAAAAACACAGCAATCTTATTGTTGTTCCGATTTGGTTGAATCAGGGCGAAGTATTGAATTTTTTGGTCGATACAGGCGCACGATATACCATTCTGACACGTCGGCATCATATTCCGGTTAGTCGTATTACGATGGATAAACAAGTCCGTTTGTTAGGCTCGGATATGAGTGTAGAGATGATTGCTTATCTCGTCCCACAGATTTCGATGCGGATATCAAATGTAAATTTAAAAAACCAGACCATCCTCGTTCTAAAAGAGGATTATCTGCATTTGGAAAACCTTGTTGGTACGCCTATACACGGTATCATTGGTTCAGCACTGTTCAGAAGATTTATCGTAAAAATAGATTACAAAAATAATCTTCTCACGCTTTATGAAAGAGAAGCCTTCAAACTTCCACCGGATTTTCAAGCATTGGATATAGAAGTCGATGAACTCAAACCCTACGTATATGCCCCCACACGTATCGGCGAAGATACGATTCAGCCCAAATTGCTTATTGATACGGGCGCAAGTGTATCTTTGTTACTCCATCCCGATGCCAGTGAAGAGATTGTTTTGCCTGAAAATGTCGTCTCAGGTAGCCTCGCATTTGGCTTGGGTGGCGAAGTCGAAGGCTTGATGGGACGTGTCGAACAACTCGAACTTCCTCCCTTTGAATTTCGGAATCTGGTTACTCATTTTCAAGATATGAGCAATGCGGTGGATAGCACTTATCTTGATGATAGAGAGGGCATTGTGGGTGGCGATATATTGAATCGTTTTACGATTATTTTTGATTATTTTCAACAAAAAATATATCTCAAACCCAACTGGCGATACAATCGTGCTTTTGGTTATGACCGGAGTGGAATGTCATTATTGGCTTCGGGTATTAATTTGAAAGATTTCATTGTAAGGCGGGTATTGCCCAACTCCCCGGCAGGGGATGCAGGCATTCAGGCTGATGACATATTGCTACGTATCAATGGTATGGGACACAGAAGCCTCACGCTCCAACAAAT
>JAHDEO010000406.1 GCA_020628725.1 Saprospiraceae bacterium | reverse complement strand
CGAAGAAATAGATTTTCCATATAAATGGAATAATAATGTCGGTCACGTACCGTCTGATTTGCTGATTTCGCCACTACGCGGAAGAGCCAAACGCGCCTTAGAAAAGGTACGAAAAGAAGACCCGAAAATGCTTGCCGAGCAAGTGTATATCAACCATCAGCAAGTACATACTGCGCTGGAGCCACATGCCGCTGTTGCCAATTGGGACGGCTCAAAATTACATGTAGTAGCATCCTCCCAAAGCGTCGTTGCTGTACGAAATGAACTCGCCCACCATTTTCATATAGATGCCGAGAATATCACAGTTGAAGGCAAATATATCGGCGGTGCCTTTGGTGCGAAGGGTGGACTTTACCGCGAAATTATAGCGGCAGTAACGCTGGCAATTGCGGCAAAAGCACCTGTGCGGGTAGCCAACAGCCGTTTGGAAGAGTTAGCCTATGCCGGAACACGAACAGGCTCGCGGGCAGAAATTACACTGGCATTGGAAGACGACGGTTCGCCTAAAGCCATGCGTTTTCACAGCTACGGAGATGCCGGGGTAGCGGCAGGAGCAGCCCCGGCAGCGGTTTATTGGCTCATGTCTCCGAAAGGAATGAGAAAAGATTTTTCCGATAATATCATCATCAATAACATTCCACCGACCTTACCCTTCCGTGCGCCCGACGGACCTGCCAAACGCTGGGCGGTAGAGTCTGCCATAGACGAAGCAGCCGCAAGAAATGGCATAAATCCCGTTGCCCTACGACGCAAATGGTGGCACGACCATGAAATCAAAAATCGCTTACTCGATTGGGTCGAATCCATCCCGCAATGGCAGGCACGTAAGGCGGAAGCCGGAGCCGACAAAGGACGCTTCAAACGCGGAATCGGACTGGCTATGTCGCAATGGTTATTCCTCTATCATCCACACACAAAGGTCAGGGTCAGTTCGTCGCCGGACGGGTTCAAGGTTAGTTGCGGCTCTCAGGATGTAGGCAACGGAACACGCACCGCATTAGCCAAAGCATTGGAAGATGCACTGGGCATCGACCGTCATCAGGCAACCATCGAAATTGGCGACTCAGAACTCCCCCTCGGTCCCATGTCAACAGGTAGCCAAACCACCGTTTCCGTATATCCAACCGCCGTCACTGCATGTGAAAAAGTCATGGAACACCTCGTAAAAGAATCGGAAGCCAAACTTGGATTGAGCAATGTCCGTGCATCCAAAGGCGGCATAGAGCATAGCGGCGGCTTCACTCCGTGGGACGAAATACTGGCAGTAGCCACACCCTTTGAATACACCGACAAGCGTGGGGCAGAGCCAATGGTCATGGGCTTGCGCTTTGCCACTATGAGTAAGGAAACCAATCCTTCAAATGGCAGACGTTTTAGTTATGGTGCAGTCGTCACAGAGGTGGAAGTAGATACGCTATTAGGCAAAGTTCGACCTATCAATGTCTGGACCGCAGTCGCGGTCGGCAAAATTCGAGTGCATGAACTCGCCACCAGCCAAATGTATGGCGGTGTCATTCAGGGCTTAGGTTACGCACTGTACGAACAAAAAGTATTTGACCAAAAAACAGGTCATGTCCTCTCTGCCAACTTAAACGATTATCGCATCCCCGGCATCGGCGACACACCCAATATCCATGTTCACTTCGACGAAGAAGGATACGACGAAGTGCGCGGCGAAGGTATTGGTCTCGCAGAATTGGCGACCATCGGCATTGCCGGTTCAGTCGGTAATGCGGTCTATCATGCCACCGGCTGGCGACCCACTCAAACACCTATCACACCACATGATGTGATACAAGGTTTGAAGGGAGAGGTGCCTATTGTTTAAAACGTGGCTCTTTGAAAATTTGGGATTAGAGAACGTTCAAAGAAGATAGACATTTGTGGGTGGACTCTCCTTTAGGAGTCGGAGGTGCGCGGTGGCAGATGTACATTTTATTTTTTAAACGATCTTATTTTCAAAAATAGGGCGTATCCCCCGCCCTAACGGAACGGGGGTCGGGCTATCCGGCACTCTCTCCGCTACGCTACGTTCAAACAACACCTCCTATCCCTTACGCAACAAACCAAATGACACCGTAGCGGCTGCTTTAGCTGCCGACGACCGTAAGGGAGCATTCACGTTGGCGCGAGTTAAAGGTTTTTCAAACCTTTCCGGCAGCTAAAGACAGCCGCTACTTGGGATTGATTCTTTAGACAAAAAGAAGTCCCAAAGGGACGACATATCATAACAATGGATGCTAACAAAATCTTATAAATAGAATAATAATCATGTTAAAAATACTTACAAATCCGGCAGATATAAAAGGTGCAACCGGTGAAATTCGTGCAGGCGGTACAGATTTACATGACCGCTATCGCATGGGCGTTTCATCAGGTGCAATTATAGATATTCACAAACTCGACTTTGGAAGCATTATAGAAAATGCAGACGGTTCAATGACTATTGGTGCCAACGTCACTATCGACGACGTAGGGCAGCATCCCAAAATCCAATCCGGTTACGGAACTTTGTCCAAAGCAGCAAACGGATTGGCAACACCACAAATTCGCTGGGCTGCCAGCTTTGGCGGTAGTCTTTTGCAAAAGACGCGCTGTTCATATTTCCGTCATCCCGATTTGCCTTGCACCAAAAAGGGCAACGCAGAATGTGGCGGACGTGACGGACAACATTCCAACGGCGTGGTATTTGACAAAGGCGGTTGCACTCATTCCCATTCCTCCACACTCGCGACAGCTTTACTTGCCTACAACGCCACCATACGAACAACACAGCGCGAAATGCCCATTGCCGACCTCTACGGCGACGGCTCGGCACACGACCGCGACCACCTATTGAACGAAAATGAAATTTTGACGCATGTGATTTTGCCTGCGGCAATTGCAGGTGAAAAAACGGCATACTTCCGTTCGATTAGTCGCTTTGAGGCGGAGTGGCCCATTGTCGAATGTTCTGTACGATTGGTAGTGGAAGATGATATGATTACGGACGCGGGCGTAGGTGTCGGCGGTGTATCACAGATTCCATTGCGCCTGAGCAATGTAGAAGCGGCACTCATCGGGCAACCTGCCACACAAGCAACGATAGAGAAAGCCGCCGCAGTTTCTGCGGAAAATGCCAATCCACTTCCTCAATCCGCTTGGAAAGTGGATATGATGATAGGTACAATTTTGCAGACCTTGGAGATGGCATTAAATGGTTAATGCTTATATTTATGATATTTTTTCAATAAAAAGCAATCAAAGATGAGTACAAATCAATTTGGCAAACAAGGCTGGACTCCCGAAAGATTAGGAAATTTAAGTGGCAAAACCTACCTCATCACAGGCGCAAACGCAGGAACAGGATTTGAGGCTGCCAAGATACTATTGAGCAAAGGTGCGGAGGTCGTCATGCTCAATCGAAATGAAACAAAATCCAATAAAGCCATCGCCGATATCAAAGCACAACTTGGCGCGGATGCTAAAGTTTCATTGATTAAAACGGATTTGGCAGAGCTGTCTTCTGTACGCCATGCCGCCGCAGAGGTGAATAAAAGCGTAGCCAAAATTGATGCCCTGATTTGCAATGCGGCTGTGGCACAGATAGCAAAACAAACATTTACACCCGACGGCTTTGAAAGTCAATTGGGCATCAATCATTACGGACATTTTTTATTGGTCAATTTACTATTTGATAAGATAGAGCAATCAAATGGAAAAATTGTAATGGTCGTCAGTGAAGGATATAAAATGGGATTGAAAACCATACAGTTCGAGGATATGAATTTTGATAAAAATTACAATCCGATGAATACCTATTGCCATAGCAAATTGGCGCAGATGATATTTGGCTATGAATTACAAAATCGCATAAAAGCTGCCAACAAAAATATAGAAGTTTATGTCTGTCATCCGGGTGCCTCCAGAACCTCATTGATAAGAGAAACAGCCAGCCGACGAGATAGGATATTGTTTTCGATATTCGCCTTATTGCCAATGGTGCAGTCGGCTGAAAAAGGAGCTTACCCTGAAGTGATGTGTGCCACAGAAGATAATCTAAATCAGGCAGCTTATTTTGGTCCTACGGGAACACTAAATTGGTCAGGTCCGGTTGGTGAATGTGATATGGAATCATTCGTCAAGGATAAAGCCATTATGGAAAAATTATGGACGGTTTCAGAGGAGCAAACTGGGGAGAAATTTCAAGTATAAAATTAAGACAACAATAGACAATGGTAATACTAAGAGGAATCAGTTTATTTAACATGGTAAAATGGACAGGACTCCATTTTGCCGGTTTACTTGCTTTTACAGGGGCAATAGCAGCACTTTATCATTTTGATTTAATATCAATTGGTATCCCCTGGCTATCCGTTTCAATTATAGGTACGGCAGTTGCTTTTTATGTAGGCTTTAAAAATAATCAGGCGTATGACAGGATGTGGGAAGCCCGCAAAATATGGGGAGGCATCGTAAATGACAGTCGTGCATGGGGCATGATGGTGGACGGTTATGTCACCAATCAATTTACAGAAACTTCTGAAAGTGAATCCAAAATACATAAAATAAAACAAAAATTAATCTATCGACACATCGGATGGCTCTATGCACACAGAAGTCAGCTTTTAGTGCCTACTCCCTGGGAACATATCAGTCAGGGCGGTCACACAACGAAACTTATCCAACGCTATCAAAAGGAATTAGGTGTTGGTTTGGTAGATGACGAAATCACCAGAACCGAACTTAAATTGTTTCTTCCGCCCGATGAACATGACAGATTAATCAATCATGTAAATACAGCCACACAAATCATCAATCAACAGTCGAGAGATTTGACAAAATTACGCGCACAAAATCTCATAGATGATTTTCGTCACACTCAGATGGAAGATGTACTCAGAAGTTTCTATACTTTACAAGGCAAAAATGAACGCATCAAAAAATTCCCACTTCCTCGTCAGTATGCCAATATGAGTCGATACTTTGTAGCCATTTTTATTATCTTGCTACCATTCAGTATGATTCCCGAATTGATGAAAATAGGCGATTGGGGAATATGGCTCTCTATTCCGATTACGGCACTTATCGGGTGGGTGTATGTGATGATGGAAGTGGTAGGCGATTACTCCGAAAATCCTTTTCAAGGGATGCCCAATGATATTCCAATGATGGCACTTTGCAGAGTAATAGAAATCGACCTGAGAGAGATGCTTGGCGAAACCGATTTGCCGCCAAAAGTTGAAGCCAAGAATGGGGTATTAATGTAATCTAAATTAAATCTTAAATAAATGGATATCGTAAAAGCGGCAACCAAATGGGCAAAAGCCGAAATTGTTTCAGCACAAATTTTCATGTTTTTCGGAGTTCTCTTTTTGTTGAGCAGTGCAGGTTTTTGGCAACTCGGAAAAACAGAGCTTGCCCAAGCTCTGATTTACCCTATGTTGGGTGCAGGAGCTTTACTTGTGGCAGCAGGGCTGGGTTTTTATTCCAGTAATAGAACGCGACTGGCAAATTTTGAACCTGATTACAAAGCCAATTCAGAAACATTCATTGAGTCAGAAATTGACCGCACTAAAAGGACAATAAAGTCCTATGAAAATATAGCTTTCAAAGTTTTTCCTGCAATTATCGTGGTGGCTGCATTATTGATTTTCTTTATTGACAGCCCGTTTTGGCGAGCAGTCAATATCGCAGTTATTGGATTTTTTGCAGTCCTTATTCTCTTGGACAGTAGAGCGCATGGCAGAACCAAAGTGTATCACGAACAATTGAAATCAGTGAAAAAAGAAAGAAATTAGAGAAGAAAAATAGGTAGTCCTATATTTGTAATGCTGTTTTTTTTGAACCACGAAGGACACTAAAAACACGAAGACCAAATTAGCGCGGAGGTCACTAAAAACTTCATAAAATACTATAAATGAAATTTTTAGATACCTTAGTTTTCTTTTACGTTAATTATATTTTCGTGTCCTTAGTGCGCTTAGTGGTTCAAAAAACAATATAAATAATAGCATTACAATTGTAGGACTACCGAAAAATAAATAAATATGGATATTTTAAAAGCAGCTACAGATTGGGCGAAAGCCGAATTGGTTTCCACCCCATTTTTCGTTCTTTTCGGACTTGGATTTTTGGTGGCAAGTTTTGGGTTTTGGCAATTGGGAAAAACCGAAATGGCAAGGGCTTACATTATTCCTACTTTAGTGGCGGGTACTTTGCTGGTCATTATCGGGCTTGGATTATTTTTTACCAATAAATCAAGACTTGCAAATTTTCCGACAGCTTATCAGAAGGATGCCCCGGCTTTTGTGGAGTCAGAACTTGCCCGTACTGAAAGCACCTTAAAGGAGTATAAAAACGTTGTTTTCACCGCTATTCCAATCATCCTTATCATCTGTGCGCTTATAATTCTATTGGTTGACAAACCTATTTGGCGGGCAAGTGCGATTACGGCTATTGCTATGTTAGTAGTGATATTATTGATTGACGGAACAGCTTCCGCTCGAATTGATAATTATAACCAACAATTGATGTCAGTAGAGAAAAAATGAAATCATTAGTCAACAATATCACAGCGTTAAATCAGCAAATCTATCTGGAAAACTTGAAAAGGTTGGCGTCCAAACCGTACAAGTCTTTTTCCGAAAAGATATGTATTTGAATAATGACATCATTAAGCATGTACAATCCGGTGCCATACCTTTCGAGCAAATCACGCATCCCAATCCCGATGATTTTAATAAAATGCTAACGAGTTTATGAATCCAAGCACTAAGACATTAGATATGCAGCATTTCAAAACACTATCGACTTATTTCGATTATAT
>JAHDEO010000405.1:1556-6812 GCA_020628725.1 Saprospiraceae bacterium | reverse complement strand
ACGAAGTAGAGGAAGTGCTGGATTAAGAAGTTTAAGTTTAAGAATAAGTTTAAGTTCAAATGTGCATTAGACTTAAACTTATTCTTAAACTTAAACTTGATTGGAAACTATTCACTTTATTATATAAGCCCGCCTCTACCAACAGAGACGGGCTTTTTTGATTGGTCCATAGTGTATTTTTCGCGTAGCGAAAAAACTAAATGACTCGTGACTATCTATCGACTATGGACTATCGACCACCAACTGTTTACCCATGCCAATAAGCAATATTGCAGATTTTGTAAAAGGATTGCAAAACATTCCCAAAAAACGAGGACATGAACTCTTTTTCAGAGGACATGATGATGTTAATTATAAATTATTGCCAAGTATTTATCGGAATAAAAGGCTGTTAAATAATGAGCGAAACTTGTTCAAAGAATTCATCTTACGGACGCCTTCGGATTTTTTGAATGAAAAAAGTGCCTTGGAGAAATTGGTCAAAATGCAGCACTATGGGCTACCGACACGCTTGTTGGATTTGACGACGAATCCATTGGTAGCACTCTACTTTGCTTGCGAAGGCAAAGGAAATCGAGATGGTGAGGTGATTATATTTCAAATTCCAAAACAGGACATCAAGTATTACGACAGCAATATCGTCAGTATTTTATCAAATATTTCTAAACGACCAAATACCTTTAACATTGAGAAAATCAGGAAGTTAAGCAAGCCACAATTTAACGGACAAGATGAAATTCAACATTTAATCCACGAAATAAAAGAAGAAAAATCCTATTTCCTGCCGAATATCTCTCCGAAAGATGTCGAAAGAGTCGTTGCCGTAAAAGTGAAACAAAGCAACAAAAGAATCATCAAACAAAGCGGTACATTTTTGATTTTTGGGATTAACGGAAAAAAATCTAAACCCGCAGAAATCCCGGAAAATTGGGTGTTGAATCAAGAAACCGCAGGTGTTAATTTTAAAATTGATAAAAATAGTAAGGAAAATATTCTGGACGAGTTAAATCTCGTTGGTATCAATGAAGCGACTCTTTTTCCTGAATTGGAAAATCAAGCTAAATACCTTACTAGGCAATATAGGTGATTGTATTGCTACATTGATTCGGGTAGCCCCATCTCTTTTGTGTCATTCAAACCGAAAAAAACACCCCTCCCATGTACAATTTTCATTTAAATGACGTTATAAAACCTCTGATTGTTCGTCAAAAGGCTTTCATCGTTTAATGGTTCGATTGTTGTATTGTTGCATTGTTTTTTCAGACAAAAACAATTTGAGAATCAAACCATTCGATAATTATAATTTTCAATACTAACAACAACTTTCATTTAGAATCGTATAAATTAAAATATAGGTCATACTTGCAATCTTGTACGGACAGGTCGCGACTTGTCCCTAACATGAATTTTTCAAATGATACATAAAAAAATATTTCTCGCAATTACCCTGCTAATTTCCACTACATTCCTCATCGCTCAACCTGCAAATGACGAATGTCAAAACGCCATCCAAATTCCTGATGTGACAGATTGGTGTTCTGCTACAGGCGAATACACCAATGTCAATGCAACAGCTTCTGGCTTTGGTGCCGCCTCTTGTTTTTCCAATAATAATAGTGATGTTTGGTTTACCTTCACGGCGGTAGCTTCTGATGTTACGATTACAGTGGTGGGTGCAGTGCCGATTGCGCCCGGCGGTACGCTCAATAATCCCGCAGTAGCTTTATATTCAGGTGATTGTGGCGGTACGATTAGCGAATTGAACTGTGAAGCAGATTTGATTAATAATAATATCACTGAGGTATATAGAGGTGGTTTGACGGCTGGGCAGACGTATTATATTCGTGTCAACGGACGCGCAAACAACACCGGGACATTCCAACTTTGCATGAATAATTACTACCCACCGGTTGAACCCGGATCGGATTGTAATACGGCGGCTTTCCTTTGTGATACTTCACCTTTTACGATACAAAGTGTCACGGGAGCAGGAGCTGACCCCGATGAAGCCTTTGGAACTTGTCTATGGGAGCAGGGCGTGCAGTCAGAAACCAATTCAACATGGTTTACGTGGCAGGCTGCCAATGCCGGGATGCTCACCTTCACGCTCACCCCTACCAATCCTGAAGATGACCTCGATTTTATTGTATACGAACTGCCCAACGGTATCAACAACTGCACGGGCAAAGAAGTCTTACGTTGCATGGCTTCGGGCGAAAACTTCGGCTCCGGTCCGCCATGTATGGGACCTACAGGACTTTCAACAGGGTCTACAGATACAGAGGAAATGGGCGGCTGCGATCCGGGAGATGATAATTTCCTTGCACCCCTTCAACTGGAAATAGGCACAGCTTACGCCTTATTGGTCAATAATTTCTCAGATACAGGCAATGGCTTCTCCATTTCTTTTGGTGGAAATGCGGAATTTGTCGGTCCAAATGCCGAATTTTTGGATGATGTAACGGGAACAGTATGTGCAGGGCAGTCGATTACATTTACAGATAATAGTTTCTTCAACGAAGGAAATATAACTACTCGTGAATGGAATTTTGGACTTGGTGCTATTCCGCAGACCGCCACAGGTGTCGGTCCGCATACCGTTCAATTTACCCAACCCGGTAGTGCCTCGGTTGTTTTACGAGTAGAAACCGACTCAGGTTGTGCCGTATCGCATGTGGTCGATTACAACATTGATGCTTGTTGTGATAGTGTAAATGAAATGTTTGCATCTTTCACACAAACCAATCTCGACTGTGCCGATGATGCTGATGGCTCTATTGATGTCAGCGTATCAGGTGGTACACCTCCATTTGAATTTGAATGGTCAACGGGTGATACTTCCGAAGACCTCGCCGACCTCATTCCCGGGAATTATGATGTAACGATTACCGACCAAATTGGCTGTGAAACGATTTTTGATATTGACATTGACGGTCCGCCACTTTATCAATATGAAGAAGCGATTACCTCGCCTACTTGCGGCGGCGGTACAGATGGCGCAATCAACCTGACAGTGAGTGGTGCAACACCGCCATACACCTTCGTATGGACACAAAACGGCGCGCCTTTCGGCGGCAATACAGAAGATTTAATTGATATTCCAATTGGTGATTATGCGGTAGTAATTACGGATAATAATGGCTGTCAAATTAGTCACGACTACGAGGTTCGTGAACTTGAGTTGGTACTTTCGCCCGATGCGAATATCGTTTCACCAAGTTGCAACGGTGCAAGTGATGGTACGATTGAATTAGATGTTCAAAACGGACAAGCACCTTACGAATTTGATTTGAATGATGGTAATGGCTTCACAAGCAACAGCATCATTCAGAATGTAGCGGCAGGCACATATACTGTTACCGTCCGCGATGCAAATATGTGTACGGGCAATATTGACATCGTAATCTCAGAACCTGATTTATTGGAAGTTACATTGACCGGAATGGATATTAGTTGTTTTGGTTATGGTGACGGTACGATTGATGCGGTAGCTACGGGCGGTACAATTCCTTACACTTACACATGGAATCCCACACAAAATAATACCGCAGAAATCGCCGGACTTGATGCAGGAGATTACACCCTTACGGTCACTGACGAAAACGGCTGTACAGCTACAGCGATGACGACCATCATCGAGCCTGATCCGGTTAATATCGACTCTATCGTATCAACGGATAATGTATGTTTTGGTGGAGCAGCCGGTGAATTGACAGTGTATCCTTCCGGCGGTAGTCCGCCATTTCAGTATAGTGCCGATGGCGTGAATTTTCAAGATAGCCCAACGCTCACAGGCTTGCCGTCGGGAACAGTTACGGTGACGATTCGTGATGTATTTGGTTGTGATTTTTCTACGGAAACTAATATTTCTCAACCCTCCGAACTCATTGTGTATGCGGGCGAGGATGTGGAAATCGATCTTTCGTATACCACCGACCTCAACGCCATTCTCACCAATTCAACTATCGAACATACGATTTTATGGACGCCGGAGACGGGTTTGAGTTGTATTGATTGTTTCAGTCCAACGGCTGCACCACCTGTTACAACGACCTACGTAGCGACGATTACTACGATAGAAGGTTGTACTGCCACTGATTCTGTTACTGTTACGGTCAATGATGTGCGCCCTGTTTACATTCCGAATATTTTCTCTCCAAATTTCGATGGAGCAAACGATACCTTTACTGCCTTCGGCGGACAAGCGGCTACCCTCATCAAAGAATTTAGAGTGTATAATCGTTGGGGAGGTTTGGTATTTGAAGGTATTGATATTGACCCGAATAATTTATCTGCCGGATGGGATGGCACTGCATCCAATGGGCGCAAGGTCGACCAAGGTGTGTATGTATACCACATTCGCATGGAGTTTTTTGATGGTGAAATATTTGACTATCAAGGCGATGTGATGGTGGTTAGGTGATTTTTGATTGAGTGATTTTTGATTTTTGATTGGGTTTTGCTTCGCAAAATTTTGGATAATTAACATTCGCGCAGCGAATCAATCAAAAATCAAAAATCGCCCAATCATCAATCTTTTAGATTTTGTTAAATGAAATGGTCTTGACAATTATTTTTCAAAAATCTATCTTTGCCTCACATGAAATATCTCACTATACTTTCCTTTTTTGCGCTGGTCGTATTGGCTTCCTGCGAAAACGATATGTCAGCAATTCAGCGTGTCATTTCACAAGAAGACCAAGCGGTAGAACGTGCGCGTGATGTCGAAATTTTGTACAGCGATTCAGCCGTTGTGCGTATACGTATCAAGGCATACACTATGCTCAATCACCTTGACAAAAAAGAACCGCGTCGTGAATTTCCCGAAGGCTTTATCGTTGATTTTTTTGATGAAAACAGACGTGTGACAGGAAAACTCTCTTCCAATTATGCGATGCAGTACATCAATGAAAGCAAAATCTACATGGAAGACAGCGTAGTTGTGTGGAATCGGCAAGGTGAACGCCTCGAAGCCGAAGAACTCACTTGGGATGAGAAGCAAGAGAAAGTCTATTCCGATGAATTTGTGAAAATGACGACTGCCGACCAAATCATTTACGGCTACGGTTTTACCTCTAATTTGGAATTTACTCGTTGGAAAATCAAGCAAGTCACAGGCGAGGTTGCTACTGATGAGTTGACGAATTGATGAATTGAAGTTGGTTGAGATAATGGCATTTTTTTGCGTAGCAAAAACCGTCACCGTCTACCGTCCACCATCTACCGTCCACCGTTTAGTGATTTCAAATACTGCGA
>JAHDEO010000405.1:0-1456 GCA_020628725.1 Saprospiraceae bacterium | reverse complement strand
ACCGTCTACCGTCCACCATCTACCGTCCACCGTTTAGTGATTTCAAATACTGCGATAGCAGAGGCTACAGCTACATTCATCGACGAATTGTTGCCACACATGCGAATGTGTACGGCTGCATCCGAAGCGTCAAGTAAATCCTGTTCGACGCCCCTGTTTTCTCTGCCGATGATGAGGCAGATTTTATCATTGGGTTGCACTTCAAAATCTAAAATGTCAATGCTGTTTTTAGTGATTTCGAGGCTGACGATTTTGTAACCTGCTTCACGTAAACTCGTGACCGTTTCGAGGGCATTTTCGCAGTATTCATGCGATACGTATTGTACGGTAGAGCGCGCAGTTCGGTTGATTTTCTTTCTCGGCGGGCTTGGGCTTTTGCCGCACAGATATATTTTTTCCACACCCAAAGCATCCGCCATACGAAAGATACTGCCGATATTCATCGGCATGTCCATATCATTCGCCAATATGCAAATTGGATATTTTTTGACCTCCGGTTTGCTTTCTTCGTATCTGAGTTGGTAATCTTGCATGACATTTTGTTTCATCATTTCGCCAATTCAATCAAATTCAAATCAAGATATGATGTGTCAAGGTGAGTAAAGTCTCTGTCGGTAGTCAGTAATTTGGCATTGACAATGGAAGCGGTGGCTGCAATCCACAAATCATTTTTTCCCATATTCCTCGACGAATCATTGAGAGGATTTTCCTTCAATTTGCCCTGACTGTACGCATCAATTTCTCCGTAGCGGCGAATGACATCTCTTGAATTAATATCGGTGACAAGACATTTTTCAAAAAAACGCTCAACTGCCGCGAATCGTTTTTGTCCCCAATTATTTCGTAAAGCGATAGATTCAATTTCGCCGAGGCTGACCACCGAAACTATCGGAATATTAGCCACATCAAAAGGCGCAAACTCTTTTTCAATAAAGTTTTTAGTATGTGAATCCCTCAAATAAATCAGGACGATATTCGTATCGAGTAGGTATTTCATTAGGTTAAATCATGTTCAATAGAACTTCGATAGGTTCTTGAATATCAGCTTCTTGCATGATTTTATCTAATTCTTCTTTAGTCGGGTGCTTGTAGTTTTGTTCACGTATTAATTCGTCAATATCCAAATGCTCGCGCATAGGCGTATTAAGGGCTGCCAATGTTTTACCTTCTGCCAATAACTGGTCTAACACATCTTCTAAATGATGAATCATGGACTCATCTTCTACTGCTTCGATGCGTTGAAGTAATTTATATTTTCTTGATTGTACCGTCATTGCTGATGTATTTTTTGTGAAGTTACGGATTTTTACACGTAAGGGCAAATCGCTAATTGAACTTACACTTGTGCTTGAACTTACTACAACACCTTCCACCCATACCGTACATAATAATAATACACCCGTGGATTACTCAAAGTACTAATCTCAATATCATCTGCATTAGTGAGAATGTCTTT
>JAHDEO010000404.1 GCA_020628725.1 Saprospiraceae bacterium | reverse complement strand
CGTAATATCAAAACTTTGTTTTTTTTACAAACTTTTATAAGTACGTAGTACTAAGAACACGAAAACATAACGAACGTGAAAGAAAACTAAGCTAACTAAAAAATTCATTTACAGTATTTTATTAAGTTTTTAGTGAACTTCTGCGTTAATTTGGTTTTCGTGCTCTTAGTGTCCTGCGTGGTTCAATTTGTTTTTGTCTTTTTACTTAGGATGATAAGTCTTTACCGCATTTTTCATAATCTCCGCTTTATCCATCGAAATTGGCTTTAACTTTTGCTGTACAAATAGCTCCATTTGGTCATTATAATGCGGACTATCCTCGTGGTTGGATGTACCGAAGCAATTGACGGTTTCTACCTTTTCCAAACCATCTTCGCCGTAAGTTGCATACAAGATGAATGATTCACCAAGTGTGGCTTTGTACATGCCTTTTTTGTAAGGTTTCGTGTACATTTGCGCGATAACTTCCGGCACACCCCATATCGGCAATTCCTTATCACCTCTAACGTGTTTTTGCAATTCACCAAGCTCAATATCGAGCCTTCCGAAATGTTTCATCAGGTGTTTTTGGGCAAAATGTAAGGCATTGGCATATTCGATTTCAGGGAGCGTGTTATTGAGTTCGCGGATATGTTTTTCGCGCATGTATTTAATGAGGTATTGAATGGATAAGGAAGCAAGTGCAGCTTGTCGATTGTCAACTGCCGTGCTACCATCCCATTTAGCGAGGTGGGCGATGCTCTTGCGAATATGCGGATGTTTCGCAGGGTCAAGATGGCGTATCATATCCAAATTGCCTATCCCGCGTGTACGTAAGGGAAATTGCATGGTAAGGTCATGTTTGATACGTTTTAAATCTTCATAACTTATTTGTCCCATAGTATCTATCAAAGCATGAAAACGGTAAGCGCGTGCTGTATTTCCCGTTTGATAACCGATGTTGTTGTAGTTTTCGGGCTTAGGATTTTCCTCCGGACAAGTCGAATCAAATGAGGTATTATTCATATTAAACACGTATCCGCAAGCCGGATTTTCGTATTTTATGAGTTGGTCGAGTGGCAGGAATTTGCGTTCCCACAGTGCATCGCTTGTATTGCCGGGTAGAATTTTCGACCAATCATATTTCGGATTTCGATAGGGGAAAAGACCATTACCCAAATACATGATATTACCATCTTTATCCCCGTAAATGATATTGGTATTCACCATTTCCTGCATCTCCAATGCCGCGTTAAATTCTTCTAAATTGGTCGCTTTATTCATACGATACCATTGCTCGGCACTGCCAATTGCCATATTTGCGGGTACACGTATGGCGTAATATCCTGATTTGTTTTTGATGACCGTACCGTGTTTGCTTTTGTAGAATGTACGCGTAATTGGCACGCGCACACCCGCGAGTTTTACCTTCAATTTCAATTTGCGAGTTTCAAGCGGCAACCATTCACCATCAAATTCATAATGATTTTTCTTGGTCGGATGCATTTTAAGGCGATACACATCATGAAAATCATCATAGTTCACACAATGCGTCCAACCCAGATGCTCATTCGTACCCACAAAGGGCGTGACACCCGATGCGAAGGTGGCTCCGTGAAAATGCCAACCTTCTTTGGTCTCAATTTGCACCTCATACCAAGCCGCAAAACCACGCAAGGGTTGATGCGAGTTGGACACCATATACGTCTTGCCATCAGCACTTCTATCGGGGCTGATAGCGATGCCATTCGAGCCGCTTGGCGCGTCTGGTTCGATAGCTGCGAGTTCATTTTCAAAGATACGCCCGAGGTCAAATTGCACATTGGAAATGAACGCCGTATTCATCACATAACCTTTAATGATGTCTTTTTCTGTAACGGGAAATAACTTTTTATGTCTGACTTCTTTCGGATTTAACGCTGCATAACGATTCATCGCTTGCGCATACGCACCGAGTATTTTTTTGAATTTCGGAGAAAATGTATTGTCATAATATTCATTCACAACACCTTCGACATCAAGTATAAACGCCGCAGCATCCAATAAAGCACCCTCTTTTCCTTCTACCGACGACAATAAGCCCCGTACTCCCAACATCGACTCTTGAATATCGTGAAAATTATCTTCTGCCTGTACCCAAGCCAGTCCGTAAGCTGCCTCTGCGTCGGTATCTGCATAGATGTATGGTACACCATAATTATCGCGTATAATTGTGATGTTTTTGGGATTGATATTTTGTGAAAATGTAGTAAGTGAAGTTAGTAAAATTAAAGTGAGCGATAACAAGCGAAATTGATACATTTTTGATTTTTGATGAAATAAAAACGCAAATATACATTCAATTTTACATGGAAAAAATGTTAAAATATTTTTGAGAAAAACACTAACTTACACCCATGAAAATAAGTGTCTTTTTATCCATTATCATTAGTTTTTTATTCTTGCAGAGTTGTCCGCCCATAACACGTACAACGAATGAAAAGTCAACATCTTCTGTTAGCAAAAATTACGAAGAATACTGCGCCGGATGTCACGGTAAAAATCGCGAACATTTCGTTGACCGTACATGGCTATGGGGCGAGTCGCGCGAGGAAGTTTTTGCTTCTATTAAATATGGTAATAATGATGATGGAATGCCCGGTTATGATACCACATTTACAGATGCGGAGATATACGAATTGGTGGATTTTATTCTAAGCGCAGAAGCCATTAAGATGTCTGACATTGGGCGAAAAAAGACGCCAAATAAAGGCATTACTTCCGGAGATTTGAACTTTCGATTAGATACTTTGGCGACGGGTTTGGATAATCCCTGGGGCTTGGAGTTTTTGCCGAATGGCGATATACTGATTAGCGAATTATCTGGTGTATTGTATCGTCTTTCCGCAGATAAATTGACAAAAATCAAAGGTGTTCCAGCCGTCAGATACCGAAATCAAGGCGGTTTATCTGACCTGAAATTACATCCGAATTATGCGGAAAACGGTTGGTTGTACATTTCCTTTTCCAAGCCCAATCCTGCAAATACAAGCGAAGCTACGACCGCCGTTGTTCGCGCCAAATTATCTGGCAACCAACTTACAGATATACAAGAGATTTTCGTTGCCAAACCTTACGTAACGACCACGCGCCACTACGGAGCGCGTATGGAATTTGACCGTGAGGGCTTCCTTTACATCAGTGTAGGCGACAGAGGGATGCGCGACGAATTGCCACAAAGTCTTGATAATCATTGTGGTAAAGTCCATCGAATATATGACGATGGCAGGATTCCGAAAGACAATCCATTTGTAAATAATCCCGAAGCCATTCCGTCCATTTGGTCATATGGGCATCGCAATCCGCAAGGCATGGCACTCCACCCAAGCACGGGCGACCTCTGGACGCACGAACACGGTCCACGCGGCGGCGATGAAATCAACCTTGTCGAGAAGGGTTTGAATTATGGTTGGCCCATCATCTCTTATGGTATCAATTATTCGGGTACGCGCTTTACGGATATTACCGAAAAAGAAGGTATGGAGCAACCCGTTTTGTATTGGGTGCCGTCGATTGCGCCTTGTGGGATGGATTTTGTACGTGACGAAAAATACGGGGCTTGGCAAGGCGATATTTTGGCGGGTTCGCTGCGATTTGAATACTTGCATCGCTGTGTGATGGAAGGGAATCGTGTAGTACGTGAGGAAAAGTTATTGGAAGACATCGGGCGGGTGCGAGTCATCAAATCTGCGCCGGATGGATTTATTTATGTGGGTGTGGAAACGCCGGGAGCGGTGTATCGAATTGTGCCGGAATCGTGACGTAATAACTCCTTATAAGCCGCAACTCGCCAGCCGTTTATCAAGTATCAAGATACAGGCTGCTTCGAGGGGGAAGCATGGACGAAAGATGCAGATATTTCATTTGGGTATTTTGTAGATGTGTTGTAATTTTGAAATTATAGATAACTTTAAAAATCTTCACCTACTTTGGATTTTAGTAAAATGGAAAGACTAATCACTGAACAAAAGGATAGAGAAATTGGATTTCAACTACGCATGAATCCGGTTGGAAAGCTATTTTCCGATACCAACTATTTCATCAGACTGAATGTATGCACCAACCCGACGTGCAACTGTGGTGCTGTCAATATGGTGATAATAAAGGAAGAAAATTTCGGAACATCCGATGTGGAATACCGCTTACCGATTGATGTTCACGAAGAAGAAGTTCGGTCACAATATAATGAAAGTTTCTATGCGAAGGAAGGAAACGGAGGATATATACAAGGATTGTTCAAAAATGGATTGACTTCAGAAGACTGGGCGAGTTTGAGAAAAGAATACTTTATTTCCAAATTTGAACTACTGGCAGATATAAACCCCGACGAAGTAGATTTTGAGTTTGAAGAAGAACATCATAGAGACCCGACATTGATGTTTTTTTACAATGACGCTTTTCCGTGTTCTGAGTTTTATGCAGAATTGAACGGGAAAAACTATATCATATTTGACACCTATTGTAAAAGTTCTACCTGTCCGTGCACCGATGTACTTTTGTCGTTTTATGAGGTTGACCAACATATTGAGGAGAAAAGTGAAGCAACACTCGTAGCGGAATATTATTACAACTATGAAACAAAGAAAGGAAAAATTGAAACTGGCAGCCAAGCCCTTGTGTCTTCTATTCTTCAAGGTATATACCACAATTACAGAGACCCTGATAGCTTATTTCCTCATAGAAGTCAAGTTATCAAATCATTATATCTTAAATCAAAGCGAGCATATGACAAGGTGCGTCAAGCCCGAACCACAGTAAAAATATCAAGAAACCAACTCTGCCCCTGCGGAAGTGGTAAAAAGTACAAAAGGTGTTGTTTGAGGAAAGATGAGGCGCGGAGATAAGTAGCGTAACGCCTCCGGCTTGCGTACTCGCATATATGCAGCTATTCGGGCAGCGTACTCGGCGGACATTTTTTGACATGTCAGGCGAGACCAAGGTACAAGCTGCTTGAAAGGGGAAAGCATGGACGAAAGATGCCGATATTTCATTTGGATATTTTGTAGATGTGATGTAATTTGTTTACTGTTTCAAATAGCTTTTCGCATAAAAAACCATTATCTTTGAAGAAAAATCAGCGAGGCATGACAAATAAAACAGTAAATAGCGACCTATCGAAATACATCACCATTCATCCGGGCATACGGTCGGGTAAGCCCTGTATCGTAGGTACACGCATTACGGTGGCAGATATACTCGGTTGGTTGGCTGCGAATATGTCAATAGAAGAAATTGAGGAAGATTTTCCCGAAATTAAAAGAGAACATATCCTTGCGGCACTTTCTTTTTCGGCGAATAGAGCGCAAAGTATTAAAACGGTAATTTATGCTTAAATTGCTGTTTGATAATAATTTATCGTATCGAATCAAGCGAAAGGTAAAAGATGTTTTTCCTAACTCCATGCACGTTACAGATACAGACTTGCCCGTTCCTGCCGCCGATATTGATATTTGGGAATGGGCGAAAAATAACGACTATGTCATTGTCAGTCAAGATGATGATTTCAGTACCTTGAGTAGTCTGTATGGCTTTCCGCCTAAAGTAATTCACCTCCGCATTGGCAATCAATCCACTCAATTTATCGCTGATTTGCTGATAGCTTCAAAGGAAATCATAGAAGCATTTTACGAAAATTCCGCTGACGGCGTACTCGAAATTGTCTATTGACCAGCACGTAGCGCGACACTTCCGGCTTGCGTACTCGCGTATGTGTAGCTAATCGGGCAGTGTACTCGGCGGACATTTTTTGAAATGTCAGGCGAGACCAACGTGCAAGCTGCTTGGAAGGGGAAAGCATGGACGAAAGATGCCGATATTTCATTTGGATATTTTGCAGATGTGTTGTAATTTTGAGGGTGTGGATAGCTTCAGAGGGATTTTGCTGCAACTGAATTTGATAAAACCATTGACCTGACAAACTTTTTTCGTGAAAAGACCGTATATTTACATAGATAGTGGCGACACTAAGCCAAGACACTTGTACATTGACGCTGAAAATGCCCGTTCAATTATGGATGTCTTGGAGAGTAGTGAGCGATACATCAAGAAATTCAAATATGTCGTTTACATCATCCTGAATGAACAACCGACTAAAGATATTTTCGGGAAAGAAGCTATCTCGGATGCTACGAAAGATGTGTATGCGATAAAATTGTTCAAAGGCAGCGAAAACACCCGAATTTACTGCAAAACTTATGACATCGACGGAGAATTTCACATCATTATGGGTGAGATTTTAGCGCGTAAAAAATCCCAAAAATTGACAAAAGAAATTAAGAAAATCATTGAAAAAGTAGGCAGCTATGAATATGAAATTGAATAATCCAATCCAATCCAGAGCAAAAAGCCTTCTGAGTATTGATACACCCGAAGAACGCCATGAACTGGAAAAAACACGCTTGCACTTCGCCTTCCTGAGCGGCATTGAGCGTAGTATGGAAGCTCAAAATATCAGCCGCGAAGAACTCGCCCAACGCATCGGTACCTCCACAGGCTACCTGACCGAACTTTTCAGAGGTACCAAATCACTCAATTTTGATATATTGGCTAAAATGAACATCGCACTCAACGTGGATTTTCGCGTGGAAGTGGTGGAATGACCGCAAATCCCCACACGTAGCGTAACGCCCCTTTGCCGACGAATGACGGCATCCGGCTTGCGTACTCGCGTATGTGTAGCTATTCGGACAGCGTACTCGGCGGATATTTTTTGACATGTCAGGCGAGACCAACGTACAAGCTGCCTGGAAGGGGAAAGCATGGACGAAAGATGCGGATATTTCATTTGGATATTTTGTAG
>JAHDEO010000010.1 GCA_020628725.1 Saprospiraceae bacterium | reverse complement strand
GACTGAATCTCTAGATTTCCGTCAATATGGGTAATCTGACTAAGTGGGCTCAAGTCACTAATAGGAGAATAAATTATTTTCAATACCCCTGCTATTTGTGTACAATTTGGATAGTGTAAAGCAAAATTATCCAAGTCTTCCTGAAAATTGAGGTAAAGATTATCCGGTGGGCATACAGCTGTTCCATCACAGAGTCCGTTTATCTCTGTATCCGAATTGCAGCCCACAGAATTATTCGCAATAGTACTTGTTCCATTATTTACAATATAATTACAGATACTTGGAACACTGCATACACCTAATCTATCGTTTGCTTCTATATGTAAATCTCCGATAGTTGTTAGATTATCCAGACCAATCAAAGTTCTCAAACCATCACTATTCTTAATGTACAACTGTCCATTTACAGTAGTGAGGTTTTCTAAACCTGTCAAATCAGTAAGCGCATTATTTTCAGTAATTCTCAGGTTGCCTGTAACGGAGGCAATCTGATTCAGTGGACTCAAATCAGTCACCTCATTAGAATAATTTTGATCTATAGTAAGATTTCCATTGATTTGTGTGCAGTTGGGATAAGCCAATACGAAATTATCAACAGCTTCCTGTGAAGGAAAACTAACATCTCCGGGAGGGCATATCTCACCATTACAGAGACTTTCAATATGTTCGCGGCTTGTACATCCGAGTCCGTTTGTGTTTATAATAGTTGTACCGCTGGTATTCAGATAATCGCACACGCTTGATATATGACAGACATCAAGTTGGACATTCTCAACAATTTGCAGATAAGTCAAATTGGCACCATCTACATTCTCCAATGCGGTTATATCAGCCAGCGTTTCATTTTCAATAAGGCTTATTTGTTCTATTTGAGTGAGGTTGTCCAGTCCTGTCAGATTGGTTAAGGCATTATTACCTTTGACAACTAATCTTGTTATAGAACTAAGCCCATGAAGTGCCTCAATATTATTCAAGATGGGATTAGCCTCAATAAATACTTCCGAAACAGTTGTCAGATTTTCTAAACCGGTCAAGTCGATTAAGGATGAGTTGCCACGATAATAGCTGAATTCTATCTCGCCTATATGCAAGTTGCCTCCGATTGAGGTCAGGCTACTAAGTGCAGCCAAATTAGTGAGCGCATCATTTTTTATAACGTCTAAATCCTCACCGATGGAGACTAAGCTATTGATTCCGTCTAAATTTTGTAGAACATCATTAAAGTTAATTTCGACTCTCCCACCCACGGAAGTCAGATTATTAATTCCTGTTAGGTCTTGTAGGTTGTCATTGCTGATAATTTGCAAATTGCCACCGACAGTCGTCAGACTTTCCAAACCTATTAGATTTGTAAGTGAATGACTACTTAATACACTTATGCTACTTCCGACCGTGATGATATTATGCAATCCCATCAAATTTGATAAAATATCATTATTAGTAATAGATATGCTGTTGTCAAGGTTAGTAATGTTTTCTAAAATACTTAATGAATTTAAATCCGAATTATACGAAAGTCGCAATCCGCCTAATGTTGTCAAATTTTCTAAACCTGATAAATTTTCTAAATTTTCTGTATAAGTTAAAGATAGAGTTCCTCCAATAGACGTTATATTTTCCAATCCTGATAAATCTGTCAAATTGGTCGTATATAAGATACTCAATGAACCTCCTATCGAAGTTAAATTGCTCAATCCCGTCAAATCCTGAAAACTTCCCGTTCCATATATCGTCAAATTTTCTCCTATGGCAGTGATATTTTCCAAGCCTGATAAACTAAGTAAATTAGAATTATCTCGTATATTTAATGAACCACCAACGGAGGTCAAATTTTGTAACCCTGATAAACTATTCAAGTTGTTATTTCTTCGAATAACAACATCAGTAATAACATTACTAACATTCAAACCACCCAAATCTGTCAAGGCATCATTATTGATAATCCCGACACTTCGTACCGAAGGAATATTTTCCAAACCATTGAGATTAACCAAAGACGGATTGTCATGAATTTCAATATATCTTGCATATGTAAGCCCGCTCAATGCAGAAATACTTGTAAGACTTGCATTATCTTTGATAAATATATCCGTAGCTACTGAGGTCAAATTTTCCAATCCGGCAAGGTCAGTTAATGCCGTATTTTTGATGATAATCAGAGCGTGTCCTATGGAGGTTAATTCGCTTAATCCATTGAGGTTAGTAATGGAGCCGGGTGTATCTTCCTGAATGATAAGTTTGCTTGGTACGCTTGTGCAGTTGGGGTATTGCGTCGCAAAATTATCAATATCCGCTTGAGAAGTGAGCCAAAAATCTCCCTGTGGACAAGCGAGTATAGCTTCACAAGCGGAGGTTATGGCTTGTGTATCCGCACAGGCTGCCGCATTATCGTGTATATCTGCTGAATTTCCGGCTTCCAAGTAATTACAAATATCCGTGATACCGCATAATGACAGATTAGCATTATTGTATATTTTAAAGTCCGTTAATGTAACATAGTCAAAATTTGCCCATGATTCATACTCAGTCAAGGCATCATTATTATCAATTTCAAGGAAGCCATTGATTGTTTCGAGATTACTCAAGCCATCCATATCGGTGAGTGAACTATTGTTTTTGATTTGAAGATTACCGTCAATGGTGAGAATATTTGTAAGCCCGTCAAGATTTGAGATAGGATTTGTGCCGTCGTCTTCGATAATAAGGTCACCACCTACATATTTGCATACCGGAAAATTGGTACTAAAATCGTCAATTTGTTGTTGAGTAGTGAATGTAATCCCGTCCATCAAACAGCTTGCTACTGCTATGCAATTACTGCTGGCGGCTACCTCTGCACTATTGCTACACCCCGAAGCATTGGCGGTTATACCTGCGCCTCCGTTTATCGCCAGATAAGTACATATACTTTCTACATCACAAACAGATAAATTATTGTTTTGTGCGATACGTAAAAATGTCAAGCCTTCTTGCTCCACATTATCCAATCCGTTGAGGCTGTACAGGTTGTCATTATCTTCGATTTCGAGGCTTCCGGTTATAGAAGTAAGATTGGAAAATGCCGCAAGGCTGGACAGAGAACCATTTCTATAAAAATCCATGTCGCCGCCAATAGATGTCAGGCTATTGAGTCCGCTAACACTTGATAGACTTGCATTATACTGGACCAACATATAACTGCCAATAGAAGTGAGATTATTCAAGCCCGAAAAATTCACTAAATCATCATTGAATCTCACATAAAAGTGACCGTCGATGGTCGTCAGATTATTTAAGCCGGACAGATTGTATAAATTGGGATTTGACCTGATGTACAAACTACCGCCGATAGTAGTTATTTGGCTCAAACCATTCAAATTGGTGATTGAAATACCACTATCTTCTATCCAAAGATTGCCGGGTAGTTCTGTACAGCCCGGATAATCTGTTGCAAAACTATTGATTTGTGCCTGTGAAGAAAGTGTAATATTTCCTGTAGGACATTGCGCCCAAACACTAAGGCAAAGCGAGATAAGAATCAAAATTAAAACTGCTTTTTTCATAACATTAAATTTTTTCATTGTTAAAATGAATTACATCTGCAATATGTGATTGTTTCTCCCGGAGTTTTGAACCAATGATGTACATCAGTTAATTAAAATGCAGTAAATTATAGCAGAAGTGATGTTGGTGTTTGATTGTAAGAGGTTGTTTGATTTTTTAATTTTTGTTATTGATAAATAAATTACAAGTGCAAGATGCGAGAGTTGAGAAAAAAATCAAAGGAACAGTTTAGCATGTTTTTACAAATCAAAATAAAAATATTTATTACTATTTAATTATTAATCAATTACAATGTTTATTAAAAATTTAAAAACAAGAAAAGCCTGTCAAATCTACACTTGACAGGCTTTTCAAAATCAAAATTTCGTCTATTCGTAAGCAAGATATTTTACGGCATAACCTTCACAAAAGGCTGCGTTTGCATTTCATCTTCGCCGTACATACGAATGAAATAATATCCCACCGGAAGGTCTGCAATGTCCAATTGAACGGTATTCAATCCTTCTTGTAAAAATTCCTGTTGCGACATCATTATTTTTCCTTCATTAGAAATGATTTCGATGTTTGTTGAATGCGAATTTTCTGAGAAATATTCTACATTTAAAAGATGATTTGCGGGTACAGGATAGAGTTTTAATGACGAGTTGTTGAATTGATGAGTTGACGAGTTGTTGAGTTGTTGGGGGCTTTCGTTTGCCATCATTTCCATACATTCAACATACTGCGTATTATAAGTTAATCTGCCGAAACGAACAGAGTATTCGTAACCTGTATTTTGGTCATTGGTATCGTCAAATTCTACGACCCAATCTGCCGGATTGCCTGTTGTATTGCCCGAAGGGACGTTCAAATTCACAAAATACAAATCCGTACCGCCTATACAAGTTGTGAAAGCTGTCAATGGCTGCGTATTACCCGCAGGGTCGGTGATTTGTATGGCGATTTCATTTTCGCATGAACTACCGCTTAATTTAAAATATAATTCCAATTGAATATCTGAAAGTACGGCATCCGCAGGCGTACCGGGATCGGCGAAGGTATAATTGTCATTATTGCCGAAGCCGATACCATCAACATACAAATCATAATCTGCAAATTCGGAGACTTGATCGGCGATGATTTCCCCTTCGCTCACAGTTGAGGTATATATCAGACGGGCAAATCGCAGAGAGTACTCGTAATCTGTATTTTGGTCGTTGGTATCGTTGAATTCAATGAGCCAATCATCTATATTACCCGTCGTGTTTCCCGAAGGAATGTTGATAGTCGTATTATACAAGCCGCCAGCCATACCATTGCACGAAGCAAATAAACCGGAAAAGATATTTACATTGCCCGCAGGGTCGGTAACTTTTATGTCGATTTCGTGTTCGCACGAAGTACCATTTATTCTGAAAAATAATTCCAGTGTAATATCAGATAATACTGCGTTGGCAGGTGTAGCCGGGTCGGTGAAAGCAACATTTGGATTATTGGCGAAACCTACACCGTCGATAAACAAGTCGTCATCAAACAAAAGTGTCTCTGTTTCAATAGTAGCTGCTGTATCGCAATCATCCGGTGGTGAAGCGGCACAAATATCCAATATCTCTGCCCGACTCAAACATCCGGCAGCGTTGCCATAAACGTAACCGGACGAAGGTGTGTCTTCAAGATAGTTGCAAACGGGTGCAATGCTGCATATACTCAATTGTGGGTTATTGGTAAACCATACAAAATCGAGTGATGTATGGTCAACATTTTCCAGACCTGCGAGACTTGGTAGTACCGGATTATCGTTGATTCTGAGATAAGGTGCATAGGTAAGATTACTGAGTGCTTCAAGCGATACAAGTTTATTATTCTGTTTGACAAATAAATCACTGGTACTATTGAGATTGTGCAGTCCCTCCAATGTAGTGAGTTCTTTATTATACCCAATGGATAATGTGCCTCCTACATTGGACAGATTACTTAAAGCATTCAAATTCAATAACGAAGGGTTGAGGACTATCACCATGTCTCCATCAACATTCTGGAGGTTTTCCAAGCCGGTCAAATTTGTAATCTGAGTGCGTTGAACGGATATTTCGCTGACAGATGTGATAAAACTCAATGGAGAAATATCTGTAATATTCGTCAAATTACCGGATGAACTGCCAATATGCAGGGCATCCGGTATCACATTGCAATTCGCATACATTATTGCAAAGTCATTAACTTCTTGTTGAGTAGTCAAAAAAGTTGTTCCGAAGGGGCAGTCGGGATCAGGCGAACAAGCTGCTCCTACTTCGACACTTGTGGTACAATCTCCGGTATTATTGCCGATAAGGGTGAAGCCTTGATTACCTATATGTTCACAAACCGGGCTAATCGCACAATCTGATAATAAAGGATTAGAGGTGATCGTCAAGTTATTCAATGCAGCAGAACTAATACCTTCCAAGCCGGCGAGTGATGTCAGAATATTGTTGTTTTGAATAATAATTTCCGGAACGGTTTGTAAATTCATCAAATCTGATAAATTTGCTAATTTATTGTTATTATTAATACGTAAACTTCCAACGGTATTTAATTCGTTTAATCCCATTAGCGTAACCAATTCTCTATTATAACCAACATGGAGTTGACCGCCAACTGACGCAACGCCACTCAAAACATTAATATTCAACAAATTAGGATTCAAGACAATTCGCAAGTCTCCGTCAATGGTTTGCAATTGTTCTAAGCCACTAAGATTGCTGACTTTGGTACGTTGAATGGAAATACCTCCTACGGACTCGATTTGATTTAGCGGGGTCAGGTCAGTAATATCGGTCAGGCTGCCGGAGGTTTTGCCGATATAAAGTGTGCCTTGTATTTCTGTGCAAGTAGGATATGTTGCGGCAAAGTCATTGACTTCCTGTTGTGTTTGAAGTATGACATCACCGGCAGGACATCCATCACTACAACCTATCTCAAATTCAGCAAATGAACGACAACCGAGTGCCGTATAATTATTATGAATGAAATTCAAGCCGCCATTTGACAGATACTCACAAATATTGGGCAATGAGCATACCACTAAATCAGAATTAGACCTTATACTCAAATATTCAAGGTGGTCAGGGTTTACCCCCTCCAAACCTTGAAGGCTGGTTAAGTCATAATTATTCCGAAGATATATTTTCCTGACCATCTGCAAATTTTCCAAACCGACAAAAGAATTTATCGGTACACTGGATATGGATAATATACCTACAGAAGTGAGTTGGTTGAGTCCGGTTAACGAGAGCAAATCTCCATGGGAAGAGATATCAAGGATGCCGTCAATACTCGTAATCCCACTCAATGCGCTAATATCCGACAGATTGCTATTCCGCCAAAAACTAAGGTTATCAATGTGTTGGAGTTGCTCCAATCCGTTCAAATTGCTAATAGAGCTTCTATTGATTTCCAATGTTTCTATTGAAGTGATGAAACTCAAGGGAGTGAGGTCATTGATATCGGTATTAGTGTATTTTCCGAGTTCGAGTCTGCCTCTTAGTTCGGGACAACCGGAATACATCGCCGCAAAATCATTCAATGCTTGCTGGCTTTCAATTAAGGTATTGCCAATGTAACACGGGTCGGTAAATCCACAAATGTCCCCAAGGTCTGCATAATTGGCACATCCTGGTGCGTTATTTTGAATGATGTTTGAACCGTCATTTGAGAGATAGGTACAGATATTTGAAAAAGCACAAGCTTCTAATAGCGGATTGGATGTGATAATTATATTGGTTAATGTAGTATCACGCGCTTCGTGTAGTCCTCTGAGCGAGGTCAACATTGGATTATTTTGAATAATTAATTCAGAAACTTCCTCCAAATTATCCAATGCCGACAAAGATGCTAATTTGTTATTATTATTTATTCGGACACTATTCGCAGCAGAAAGTCCGCTCAAGCCATCCAGTGTGACAAGTTCTTTATTATAGCCGATATGCAACTGCCCACCAAGGTTGGAAATACAATTTAGGGCATCTACATTAATCAAATTGGGATTCAATACAATCGTCAAATCATCATCTACGTGGAGTTGTTCCAAACCACTCAAATCGCGCAGATTTGTTCGTTGTATAGATAAATTATTCACATAAGTAAGGTCGCTTAATGGCCTAAGGTCGTCTATATCCGTCAGACCGCCTGATGTACTACCAATTTGAAGCGTTCCTTCATAACAATAGCCGCCATAAGTAGCTGCAAAATTATCGACTTGTTGTTGGGTATTGAGGATAATATCGCCTGATTGACACGGCATAGCGGTACATCCACTTTGTGCTTCGGCATAAGAATCGCATCCAGAGGCATTATAAGAAGTAGTAACGTAAATATTAGTATCATGATTACAAATGAAAGGAACACTACATTCGCTAAGCGAAGAGTTATAAGAAACATTTATACCTTTAACAAACGACTGAACTCCACTCAAGCCATTAATATCCAACAGGTTATCATTATTACTGACCTCAACTTTTCCACCTATAATTGTAATATTTTCTAATCCGTTAACATTGGGTAGTAGAGGATTTCCCGTGATATTCAGCGTACCGCCGATTCTCGTCAATTGGCTCAAAGGCGTCAGGTCGCTGACATCAGAAACGAGTTCGTAGTCTTGTGAAGCGATATATAAATCCCCTTCAATTTCCGTACAATCAGGATATGAATTAGGGAAGTCGTTGACACCCATCTGTGAGAAAAAAAACAGATTTGGCGGACAAGCACTCTGTTCGCTACACGCTGCGATAATCTCCGATGCAGATGAACAGCCCGTGCCATTATTAGTGATAATTGCTGAATCACCATATTGTGCATAACGGCAAATACTCCTCACATCGCAAGTGGTCAACAGCGGATTATTTTGAATGGTCAAATTGGGAATACTCGCAAAATCTAAGTCTTCAAGAGCTGCGATAGAGGTCAACATAGGATTGTTTTCGATGGTCAAATCGCCGGTAATCGTTGTGATTCTGCTCAATTTGCTAATGTCAACAATATCATCGCCACTAATGGTCAAACTACCTACAATTTTAGAACACCCGATAGAGACACTATTCACTTCTGCCTGTGAGTTAAGCACCAAATCTCCCACATAACGATTGATACAAGAATAATCCGCTTCGCAATTATAATATATCTCTGCGGGATAGAAGCAGCCTTCTCCGTTGAAGTAGATCGCACCACCACCACCGGAACAAAGTCTATTCATGTAGCACTGAGTCAATTGTGGATTATGATTGACTCTGATACCTCCTGCCACACCAAGATTTGGTCCTGCAATACGCGTAATATCTATCAGCGATGCATTATAACTGACATTGAGCATACCGTCAATTTGAGTGAGTGCTTCAAAGCCATTGAAATGCGTCAAAAAAGGGCAGTTCAGAATCAGCAAAGAACCGCCAATCGTAGTGATATTATTGAAAGATCGCAGGTCGAAAATATCCGGTCCGCTAATCATGACACTGCCTGATAGTTCGGTGCAATTAGGGTATTGCACGGCAAAATCATTGACTTGTTGTTGGGTTACGAAATCTAAGCTACCCGTAGGGCATTGCGCTTGAACAACATTTGCTAATAAGAAGAAAAACAAAAAAGAAATGAACACATTTTTCATGTTAAACGTGGTTTTGAATGGTAAATAAAAACGGGTGTGTTCTCAGTGGAGTTTCAGACAAATAGCTAAAAATTAAAACATACAATAAAGTAAAAAAGAACCGTCATTCCGCGCCTCGACGCGGAATCTGTTGCATCTTGGCACAATGTCAGGCAAGCGCATTAGTTTAAAATCGCTCTCTTGCACCCAAAAGATTCCAAATCAAGTTTGGAATGACGGTTTATTTATCATGGGGCAATCTTCACAAAAGGCTGCGTTTGCACTTCACCATCACCATACAAACGAACGTAATAATATCCCACCGGAAGGTCTGCAATATCCAGTTGAACGGTATTCAATCCTTCTTGCATAAATTCCTGTTGCGACATCATTATTTTTCCTTCATTCGAAATGATTTCGATGTTTGTGGAATGCGAATTTTCTGAGAAATATTCTACATTCAGAAGATGATTCGCGGGTACGGGATAAAGTTTTAATGACGAGTTGTTGAGTTGCCGAGTTGATGAATTGATGACGAGTTGTTGTACATCGTCGTTGTTTTCATTTGTTAGCATTTCCATACATTCAACATACTCTACATCATAGGTCAATCTGCCGAAACGAACGGAGTATTCGTAGCCCGCATTTTGGTCATTGGTATCATCAAACTCCACGAGCCAATCTGCCGGATTGCCTGTTGTATTGCCGGAAGGGACATTCAAATTGACGTAATACAACTCAGTGCCGCCCATGCAAGTGGTGAAAGCCGTCAGGGGTTGCGTATTGCCTGCGGGGTCGGTGATTTGTAGGGCGATTTCATTTTCGCATGAATTGCCGTCTAATTTAAAATATAATTCAAGTGAAATATTGGATAAGGTCGCATCAGGAGGCGTGCCGGGGTCGGCAAAGGTATAATTACCATTATTGGCGAAGCCTGTACCGTCGATATACAAATCATAATCTGCAAAATCCGAGACTTGTTCATTCACTGTGATGGGCGTACCGCCGCCGCCTTCTGTGTAGGTCGTTCTGTAATTTATCCTACCGAAACGAACAGAATATTCGTAATCGGCATTTTGGTCATTATCATCATTAAAGCGAAGAATCCAGTCGGATGAATTACTTGTCTCAAGTGTTATCGGCGGTATATACACTTCTGCGTAATACAAATCTGTACCACCTATACAAGTCGTGAAGACATTTCCCTGTATAGCACTTGAGTTATTGTCAGGATAAAGAAGGCTAAAGTGGATGTCTTGCTCGCACGAATTGCCGTTCATTTTAAAGTATAATTCGAGCGAAATATCAGACAATACAGTACCCGCAGGCGTGGTAGGGTGCGGGAAGGTATATTCGTCATTATTCAAGAAGCCAACACCGTCAATATACAGGTCATAATCCGCAAATTCGGAAACTTCCTGCACAACGGTAGCTCCACTTACCGTAGTTGCTACATAATTCAAACGGGCAAAGCGAACGGAGTATTCATAGCCTGTATTTTGGTCGTTGGTATCGTCAAATTCAACGAGCCAATCATCCGTACTACCCGTTGTATTTCCCGAAGGGATATTCAAATCTACATAATACAAATTGGTACCGCCATTGCAAGTGGTGAAAGCCGTCAGGGATTGCGTATTGCCCGCAGGATCGGTGACTCGGATGGCAATTTCATCTTCGCATGAAGTGCCTGCAAGTTTGAAGTATACTTCCAATTGAATATCAGACAATACAGCATCAGCGGGAGTAGCGGGGTCGGTGAAGGTTATATTTGGATTGTTCGCAAATCCCACTCCGTCGATATACAAATCCTCATCAAAAATAAGTGTCAATGAATCCGTCGTTGATGTACCACCGCATGGGTCTTCTACGGGTGGTTCACTCGTGCAGTTATCCATCACATCGCCGGGATTGTCGCATCCGGGAGCGTTGTTGAATATCAGATAATCTTGGTCGGGTATATTATTTTCAATAAAATCACAAAAATTATCAAAACTACAGGTCGTTAGCAGCGGATTGGAAGTGATACGGAGGTCTTCTACGGGATTTAGGTCGAGATTGTCGAGTCCTTCCAATGATGTCAGTACATTGTTATTTTGAATCCAGACGTCAATGGTATTACCCGGATTTGCATTGACCATCGTAGTCAAATTACTTAATGCTTCTATAGACGCGAGTTTTTTGTTGTTGGTAATTGTTAATCCGCTAACAGAAGTCACTTGGTTGAGTCCGTCGAGATTGGTGAGTTCTTTATTGTATGCGATGATAACAGTTCCGTCGGTAGATGTTACATCACTCAAAGCACTAAGGGTGGTCAATTGGGGATTCAACCAAATGTATAAGCCATGCATCTCTTGAAGTTGTTCAAGGTCGCTCAAATCGCTAAGTGATGTGGAGAATATCTGCAATCTACCAGCTATGGATACTATTTGGCTTAGAGGGCTGAGGTCGGTAATATCATTGATAGGCGAATCCCAGATTCCAAGTTCAAGGTTGCCTTGTATTTCGGTACAATTAGGAAACATTAAGGGAAAATCATTGACTTCCTGTTGGCTTGTCAAGACAACATCTCCAAGTGGGCAGCCGGAAAATGTGGAACAAGCGTTTTCGATTTCAGTGGTGGTATTGCACCCTGTAGCATTATTTTGGACGATTGCCGAACCATTTTCTACTGTAAGATAATTACAAACACTAACTGCTTCGCAAGAGGATAATAAAGGATTCGAAGTGATAATCAAGTTATTTAATAAGGCAGGATTTACAGCATCTAATCCATCGAGTGAGGTCAATATCGGATTATTTTGAATGATGATTTCCGAGACAGTTTGTAGATTACTTATGTGTTCTAAAGATTCCAATCTGGCATTATTATTAACCCGTAAACTACCTAAGGAAGTTATCGTACTTAAAGCCTGAAAATTATACATCTCTTTATTATAACCAATATGCAGTTGTCCGCCAATTTCTGTGATATTGTATAAGAAACTGACATTAGTCAGTTCCGGATTGAGTACGATTTTTACATCGCCATTGATATTTTGTAAATTGTGTACTCCAAAGGTAGTAGTAGTTTGCGTTCGTTCGATAGCTAAAGACTCGACGGACGTGAGGAAATCCAAAGCACTAATATCAGTAATATCAGTCAAGCCACCGGATGATTTACCGATTTTCAACATGCCTGCTATCTCGGTACAATTGGAATACATCGCCGCAAAATCGTTGATGTCTTGTTGTGTTTGTAGGATGACATCTCCTGTAGGGCAGTCGGGCAAGGTTTGGCAGACAGATTCAATTTCAGTCTCCGAATTGCATCCTGTAGGGCATTGCGCCCAAGTAATAGATGTACAAAAAATTAAAGTCAAGAGAATAAAAAACACATTTTTCATAATAAGCGTGGTTTTAATTTGTAGTAAAATATTCGCCTTTATCTAAAGCGGATACGAGTGTGTGATTGCTTCTTCAAAGTTAGCGGTATCATTCCCTTGTTACAATTACATATTTTAGGGTTTTCCATAAAAACATATAACATCCAATAGCACAAGTTTTTCAATCACAAGCAAAATTAATTGATTATCAGCATTTTAACAAATAAACATCAAAAAAATCGTGAATTATACTTTACCATTTTCCAAAGAAATATAGTTAAAATTCACCTACCTTTTTAAATACACTAACACACCCGTCGAATATTATCAACGGGTGCGTTAGTGAAATTTGTTATATTTTTTCTATGGCGTAATTTTTACAAAAGATTGCATCTGCATATCATCCGCATTATACATACGAATATGATAATGTCCTGCGGGAAGGTCGGCTATATCCAGTTGAATGGTATTCATCCCTTCTTGTAAATTTTCCTGACTTGACACCAAAGTTTTGCCTTCATTTGAAAGAATTTCAATATTCATCGGGTGCGTATTTTCCGAAAAATATTCTACATTCAAATGATGATTTGCAGGCACGGGGTAGAGTTTCAATGACGAGTTGTTGAGTTGTCGAGTTGATGAATTGACGTTTTCTTGTGCTGACGTGTTGATGTACTGATGTGCTGATGTGTTTTCTTCATTGACCAACATGGGTACGCACTCTGTATACTCCACATCATAGGTTAATCTACCGAAGCGGATAGAGTATTCGTAGTCTGAGTTTTGGTCGTTGGTATCGTCGAATTCGACGAGCCAGTCTGCCATGCTGCCTGTCGTGTTTCCACTTGGTACATCTAAATTGACATAATACAAACCATTGCCACCATCACAAGTCGTGTAGGCAGTCAAAGGCTGTGTATTACCTGCGGGGTCGGTGACTTGGATGGCGATTTCATTTTCGCATGAATTGCCATTTAATCTAAAATATAATTCGAGGGAAATATTGGATAAAATTGCGTCCGCAGGTGTACCGGGGTCGGTGAAGGTATATGTTCCGTTATTTGCGAAACCAACGCCATCAATGAATAAATCATAATCCGCAAAGTCGGAAACTTCATCATTTACAGTGACAGCCATGCCGCCTCCACCTTCCGTATACGTAGTCGTGTAGGTTAATCTGCCAAAACGAACGGAGTATTCGTAACCTGCATTTTGGTCATTGGTATCGTCAAATTGTACAACCCAATCGGCTACACTGCCTGTGGTGTTTCCACTTGGTACATCCAAATTCACATAGAATAAACCCGTGCCGCCATCACAAGTGGTGTAAGCCGTCAAAGGTTGTGTATTACCTGCCGGGTCGGTGATTTGTAGGGCGATTTCATTTTCACATGATGCACCATTTAATCTGAAATATAATTCGAGCGAAATGTCGGATAAGACCGCATTGGCAGGTGTACCGGGGTCGGTGAAGGTATATGTTCCGTTATTTGCAAAACCAACTCCGTCAATAAATAAATCAGAATCGGCAAAGTCGGAAACTTCATTTACGATGGTCTCGCCACCGCCTCCGGTCGTTGCAACATAATTTAAACGGGCAAATCGAACGGAATATTCATAGCCGGAATTTTGGTCGTTGGTATCGTCAAATTCGACGAGCCAATCGGCTGTGCTGCCTGTTGTATTTCCCGAAGGGACATTTAAATTCACATAATATAAACCATTGCCGCCATCGCAAGTAGTATAAGCCGTCAAAGGTTGCGTATTACCTGCCGGGTCGGTGATTTGTAGGGCGATTTCATTTTCACATGAATTGCCATTTAATCTAAAATATAATTCGAGCGAAATATCCGATAATACGGCATCTGCTGGCGTAGCAGGGTCGGTGAAAGTTACAGTTGGATTATTGGCGAAGCCTACTCCATCGATGAATAAGTCTTCGTCGAATATGTGTGTAAGTGAGTCGGTAGTTGCAGGTGTTCCGCCGCAAGGGTCAGATGGAGGAGATGGTGGTTCGGTGAGCAAGAATAAGGGATTGCAGGCTTCGTCATTACTGAGGCGAGCGAGTACGATACCTGTTGCCGAATTTCCCGCAACGATAATACCGCCATCGGATTGAAGGGCAATATCTGCTGTCTCAGTGCCCGCAACAACGGGAAGTGCAACACCGCCATTATCCCCAAATCCACTAAAAGGTGTACCATCATAATCAGTACGTGTGAGGAATTTACAGGTATTTCCGAAGATAGTGCCGTATTCACCAAAAGCAAAAATACCGCAATCAGCTACTGTAGCTTTCGACCATAATGCACCGTAATAGTAGGAATCTCCGCAGAGTGAAGTGTAGGTACAATTACTGTCAATAAATGCACCATTGGCATCGTATTGATTCATACATAAATTGCCCTCCAATTCAAAATCATTGCTGCTCAACATCACAAATTCATCATCAGGTAACAATAGCAGATCACCAACATAACTAAATACATCGCCTTGATACCAACCCTCTATCCATTCATTGAAATTGCTATCCTTCGTACCATCCGCATTATATCCTAAAAGACATCGTCGCTGATTGTAATAAATAATATACTCAGGATTGTAACGAGATTGATAGGCAAAATCTCCGGCTACGACAATTTTTCCATCTGATTTGACGACGACATGGGAGGAGGGATAGTACGTCTTTAGAACTTGTGGAGCACCGGGATATTCGCCATAATGATAAGCCTGTACTTCAATGCTAACGATACCATTGCTCCCAAAAGCAGTGTCTACCGAACCATCCGCATTATAACGGACAAGTTCTGTATCTGAAGTAACGATTTTTCCGTCAAGGCTAAGGGCAATGTCTTTGGCAGGAGCAATGAGTGGACGTGTACCGCCTGTACCAAAAGTAGCATCCAATGTACCGTCAGCATTGAGTCGGGCGAGTTGGTCGGCTGCCAAGACGACGATTTTACCATCAGGTTGTAAAACGCCTTCAAAACCGCCTATGGATGCCACGCCACTTGCACCAAAGCTCGTATCCAATGTACCATCAGGATTGAGCCGTAAGACACTTGAACCAAATATGACTAACTTGTCGTCGGGTTGCGCGAGCATACAAGTGACATCGTGACCTGCAATATCAACGGTACCATTTGTGCCAAAGTCCATATCTATATCATCAGGTGGGTTGCAGAATAATAATACCTCTGCGGGACTATCGCACCCCGGACCGTTATTGAAAATAGTAGCTGAACCATTATTTTCGAGGTAGGCACACAGCCCCTCAAGTCCGCAAATGCTCAACGCATCGTTATCTCTGATTGTTACGTCAGAAATTGGTGTAAAATCCAGATTTTCAAGCCCCGCGAGGCTTGTCAGTGTAGAATTACCCAACATATAAAGATACCCACCAAGTGTAGTCAGATTGCTCAAACCCATTATTGTACTCAGGTTGGTATTGCTTGTAATGATAAGATTCCCTGAGATAGAAGTAATCTGACTAAGTCCGTCCAAATTGGTGATATCGGAATTTACCGCAGAAGAATATATATGGACATTACCCGCTATTTCGGTGCAGTTGGGATTATTGGATGAAAAATTATCTATTTGTGCCTGCGAAGTAAATGTAACCGTTTCATCATCACAAGAAGGCTGGACGTCACATGAGGCATATACTTCATAGCTATTACAACCTGTTGCATTATTTGAAAAGTAGTATGTTCCCCCTGCTTCAAGATAATCACAGATGCTTGTGATGCCACAAAAGGAAAGATTGGAATTGCCGTAAATATCTATATCAGTCACATTTGACATATCGACATTTTCTAATGCGCTTATATCACTAATTATTGGGTTGTACTTGATATGTAAATGACCGTTTATAGACATTAAATTATTAAGCCCATTGAGACTGGTAAGGCTGCTATTATTCCCTCCAATCTCAACATCTCCCCCGATAGTTGTCAGGTTATTCATGCCGCTAAAATCAACCAAATTATCATTATCGTGAATGTGCATATGCTCACCAATAGAGGTCAGACTATTTAATCCGGTCATATCCGTTATGTTATCATTATAATCAAGCTCCAAAAATCCCCCAATAGTCGTCACATTATCCAAACCCATAAAATCCGTCAAGTTATCATTACCTGCAATCCATACTCTTCCTATAATAGCCGTAAGATTGTTAAAATCAGGTAGAGCTGTCAACTTCGGATTTTGCCAAATTTTTAAGCCTATAAGCGTAGAAGATGCAACATTGTCCAATGCGCTGACATCCATTAGGTTATCATTCCATTGCATTTCCAAGAATCCGCCAATATGAGTCAGATTATCCAAGCCTGCCAAATTCGTCAAGCCATCGTTATCGTCAATACTCAAATATCTGGAAATAGAATTCAAATTATCCAATCCCGTCAGATTCGTCAAGCCATCATTACCGTCAATATTCAAATATCCACCAATAGAAGTCAGATTATTTAATCCTGTCAAATTCGTTAAGTTATCATTGTAGATAATATCCACATCTCCACCAACGGCAGTGATTTGACTAAGCCCGGCTAATGAAGTGATGGAACTGGTGTAATCATCGTCAATACTAAGGTTCCCAAGTAGCTCCGTACAGTTTGGATAATTCGCAGCAAAATTATCCACTTCTTGTTGTGTGGTCAATGTGATATTTCCTTGTGGGCATTGGGCTGACAGACAGCCGCAAAACAAGGCAGTCATCAATAAAAAAATCAATCGTTTCATGACAATTAAGTTTAATAATTAAAAAAATGTACGGTTGTAAAGTGATTGATAAGACAAACATCGGGGTATTTTATTCTCAATCATAGGAACAGTTTGGGGCATTTTTACAAATCAAAATCGTCAGTTTCGTGTTTGAAATGGATAAATTTGTGTGTTCGCGCCTCTCTAAAACACATAAAAAATTGATTTACAGGCATTTAATCATGCTTACGCATAGACAGGTTGCGACCTGTCTCTTCATTACCTTTACAAAATGAAAATAAGAACCATCATCATATTTTTTTCTCTTTTTATTTTTTACGGTCAAATATCTGCCCAACGCACCGTCACTTTAGAACAAGTCATCGACCTTGCCGCCCAACACAATTTCGGTTTACGCATCGCCACTAATAACCGTCAAGTTGCGCAAAACAACGCCACTTGGGGCAATGCAGGGCTTCTGCCTCGCTTGGATTTGAATGGCAATTATAATTATGGTGAAAATAGTACGAAGGCGGAGTATGCCGCCATTCCGCCTATCGAAACTGATGCCGCATGGTCGCGCACGTATGGAGGAAATATTGGAGCAAGTTATGTCCTGTTTGATGGATTCAGAGGGCAAAATACGCTCAAAAAAGCACAGTCAAATTTCCGTCTCAGTGACCTCGCCTATCGACAAGAATTTGAGAATACAATGGTCAATGTTATAGCAGCATATTACGAATGGGTACGTTTGCAAGAAGATGAAAAAATTGCTGCCGAACGTTTCGCCATCACCAAAGAACAACTCCGCCAAACAGAAGGCAGACAACGCTACGGACAAGCCACAGAAGCTAATAGGCTCACCGCTTTGACAGCATACAATACTGATAGCACCGCACTCGTCCGAAGCCGTTTGACCATTAGAAAAGCCATTTTGAATTTGAATACTTTGATAGGAAAAAAAGAAATCAATAACGAGGATATTGCACAAACGGAGTTGGCACTTCGACCTGATTTTGATTTTGAAAAATTATTGGAGAAAGCACAGCAAAATAATATTACTTTATTGCAGGCATTGAATAATATTTCGGTAGCAGATTATGATGTAAAATTGGCGCGTGCGGCGCGTTTTCCACGTATCAATCTATCAGCCTCTTACGCGCTCAATGACCAAGCGAATGAATTGGGCTTCCTCCTATCCAACCAAAATCAAGGTTGGGATGCCGGTGCTACTGCCACCTACAATATTTATAACGGCAACCAAGCCGCTACCCGCATCAAAAACGCCAAACTCGCTCTTGAAAACCAAGAAATTGCCCTTGAACAAACTCGTTTTCTTGTCGAACAAAACCTACTTAACACATGGCTCGACTACGAGAACAACAAAACCCTACTTGCCATTTCAGAAAATAATGTAGTTATCGCCAAACAAAGCCTTGACCGCACCCTCCGTGCTAATCGCACCGGACAAGCCTCCGACCTCGAAGTCCGCGATGCACAACGCGTTTATACGCAAGCACAAAACGCTCTACTCACGACCCAATTAAACGTAAAATTATCTGAATATGAAGTACTTAGAATTGCAGGATTGCTGGTAGAAGAATGAATTTTATTGTTTCATGGTTCGATTGCTTCATTGTTATTACCGTTTTTTACTTCGCAAAAAACTCATTACAATAATGAATCAATGAAGCAATCAAACCATGAAACAATTGAACCATATAGCCATAAATAAAAAAGCCACCCAACACACGAAAGCATCGGGCGACAAAAACAATGATTATTAAACTGTTGTAAAGTTATTGTGAAAAAATTGAAATCGCAAGATTTTCGCTTATTTTTTACACAAGTCGTCAGACGAATACGCTTGTAAGCATAAAACAATCCGTAAAATCAACCATTTGACGCTACAAAATGACGCCCTTCGCTGTATTTTATCTGACTTCTGACTCTATATTCACTACTTCATACTCACCACAAAACCGTCGATACCTTTCTTCTTCAAAGAAATCAAATATGACTCTGCTTGCTCCTTCGTTGGGTAATTTTTCAAAATAACTTTATACGCTGTTTTGCTTTTTTTAATATGAATATCAGAATACCACTCAGCTTCCAATGCCTTTACACGCTTGCGCGCATTGGCTTCGCTCTTGTACGCGCCAACCTGTATACCGTAACCCTTAGCCGACGAAACGCCGAGTGAACGCGTTGCGGTTTTGGTTTCTACTTTAGCGGGAGTCGTCTTTTTTGTCGGAGGTGGTGTCGCTTTTTTGGCAGGTTTGGTCGTGGTTGTTACGGCAGGTTGGCTCTTGCCCACAACAGCCACTTTGACCTTCGCTTCTTTGCCTTCCGCGATACCTATACGTGCCGCAGCCTTGCCCGACAAATCAATTACGCGTCCTTTCACGAAAGGTCCTCTATCGTTGATGCGTACCGTTACTGATTTGTTATTATTCAAATTGGTTACGATTACCTTCGTATCAAAAGGCAATGTTTTGTGTGCGGCAGTCAACTCGGCAGCGTCATACGGTTCGCCACTTGAAGTTTTTGTGTCTTGCAATTTATCGGAATAACGCATAGCTAAACCATACTCCGCTTGCTGTGCAAAAGCAGTTTGCGTTAAAATCCCAAATAATATTAAGAAACTGATTTTCAGTAAAGTATTCATATTTTTATTTAATTTTTAATTCAGTTAAAAGATGCAATAAAAATGCCAATTCACGGGGTCGTAATTCGTTAATTCGTGATTAGTATCAGGAATTAAATAAATGTTCTTTCTTCGCGTCGTTATTTTTTCTTTAGACGAGCCAAATTTGACGCGAATAGCCGAGTTATTTAAGGAGAATTTGGAGAAGTCTAAAGGAAAAAGAACAAGTCGAGAAAGAACATATATTTTGTTCCTGATACTTAGTGACTCGTTAACTCGTATTTCATAACCCCATTAAAAAATCCTAAAATTAATGTGATTATTGATTACATGCAAAATAAATTAATCAATTCAACCATAATTCATACACAGCCCCCACCTACTGCGCTGATAATCAAATATTTAACTAAGAAAACAAATAAATTAACAAACCCAATATCAGCGAATCACGAATCATGAATCACGAATTAACGAGTCAACCGATTACTATTCACTTGTATTTTTTACGGGAAAAATCTATCTTGTTTTAAATTATCTTTCAATCGAACAATTTTACCATCAAACAATTATAACTATTTATTAATTTGATTTGTAATAAATTTGATGCAAATCACGACACTATTGCTTATGAAAACATACTTGTTACCGATATTATTATGTGTCCTTAGTATTTCTTTTGTTCAGGCACAATCTTCATTTGGTTTAAATTTCAACCTTGCGAATCCTCAACAAGAATTCAAAGAAAATATCAATCGCTTACCTGCGGGAATTTCTTTCGATTTCGTGAGAAGTGTCAAAGAAAGTCGCTTGAGTGTTGGTGGAGAATTGGGTGTTGCCATGTTCTTCGACGATGAATTTAGATATGAATTGAGCGAGGAAGGGCGTCCGGGCGAATTTATCACCTTGTACGAAGAAGATTGCTATTTGAGCTACGCGGCAGTGGCCCGATACAGTGCCTTCAAACACGCCTTCATCAATCCTTACCTCGAAGGTCGGCTTGGCGGTACGTCGTTTTTCAGCACACGATTGGCAGTAGAAACCACACCTTATTTTGACGACATCACTCGATTTCACGGAACGGCTTTCAACGCAGGAATTGGCGCGGGCTTTCAGATTAATTTCTGCTCCACGCCACTTTCATTGGACTTCGCGACACTTGCCAATTCCGGCACACATACCGTGTATCGTAGTATCACAGATACCGATAGTGGCGCAATTCGCCTCTCTGACGGACGTGTTGCCTCCAAGACCAATCATCTGAATTTCCGTTTCGGACTTCGTTTTCGCTTATAATGCGACAATGATACAATGCGTTAATGCTACAATGTTTTCCTATTATCGCATTGTATCATTACCGCATTGTCGCATTAGACATTCATTCATTCATAATTCATAATTCACTCATTAACATGGACAAACCAACTATTGCAGGAAAAGCTCCCCTTCCTGTCGAACTCAAAGCAGGCGAAACTTACGCATGGTGTTCTTGCGGCAAATCAAGCAATCAACCTATGTGTGATGGCTCACACAAAGGCACGTCTTTCGTACCAAAGGTATTTAAAGCAGAAAAAGACCAAACCGCATACCTCTGTACATGCAAACTCACCGGCAATCCGGGCATGTGCGACGGCACGCATAAGAAGCTCGAATGAGTGAATTGTGAATGAGTAAATGAGTGAATATCTAATGCGTCAATGACATTTACTCATTTACCCATTACAAATTCATTCATTCAAAATTCATTCACTCACTCATTCATCTTAATGCCAAACAATACCAAGAACTTCGGTGCCTACATGGATAAAACCCTGAAAATCATTAAACTGAACTATCTAAAAGCCTTTAAGTCACTCTATTTGGATTTTACCGCCGAGCAGTGGGTGATATTGGATAAGTTGTATCAAAAGGATGGTATTTCGCAAACGGAACTTGCTAATGGCAGTTTCAAGGATGCGCCAACCGTTTCGCGGATTATTAATTTATTGGAACAAAAAGGCTTGGTACAACGCGAGCGTTTTGATAATGACCGCAGACGATACAAGATATTTTTGACAGAAAAAGGCAAGGCAGATTACGAAACCGCCCTCCCCGAAGTCCTCAAACTCCGTGAACAAGGTTGGCAGGGGCTTTCCGATAAAGATTACGATACTTATCTACGAATAATGAATCAGATTTTTAAGAATTTTGAATAGAACGTGCTGATGTGTCGGCGTACTGACGTACTGACGTACCTGCGAAAACACATCAGTACGTCAGCACTTCAGCACATCAGAACTTAGATAATTCTCCTTTCAAGTAGTTAATCACTTCAATCTCAACCGCATCTACATCTTCCTGTAATTCAGACAAATACCACGACAACCAATCTCCAAAATGAACGTGATACATCATCTGTTCGAATTTGTTATTTCCTTTAGAGAAAATCTCGTATACAGGCGCGTATTTTTTGATAATATCTTGATTGATACGAATGCGGGTTTGATTGCGTTCGTGGTCGCTTTTATTGCGAAGATAGAGAACGGCGAGTTGGTCATTTTTGCTGCGCCAACCGACGAGTTCGTTGTGATTCATTTCTGGTACAACGTGGTGCCAGCACAACATTTTGGAGTTTTCGTTGATTTGTTGGCGTAAGCGAACCGCTGGAGCTTCCATACCTTCTGAGGTGTAAATTATCGGAATTTTACCCTTCAAATGATTTGCCATTTCAAGAGCCTGTACCATGATTTCACCTTGTTCATCTGCAAGTAAGTCTGCCGCTGTTGGGATGGCATTAATTAAATCATCGCCAATTACATTCAATTTATTGAGAATATATAATTGCTGAACTATCGAATAGCCCATACACGCACGCGGACTTGGTTTCCCGCCGGGAAGTTGAATATAATCAAGACCTTTTTCCTGAGCAGCCGCGATTAATTTCCCACCGGAAGATATGCAAACGATTTTTGCGCCCGTATTTAGTGCCTTTTCAAATGCGATGAGTGTTTCCTCGGTATTGCCCGAATAGGAAGAAAAAATAGCTAAAGTATTTTCGCCTACATAGCCAGGGAGATTATAACCTTTATTTACTAAAACAGGTATATTGCTCTCTTTTTCAATCAGTTCCTTAATAAAAGTACCACCAATACCCGAACCACCTAATCCGCATACGAGTACATGATGAATGGAAGGTTTGTATTTTTTGATTTTAGCGGCTTCGCCAATTTCGATTGCTTCTCGGAGTTGTTCGGGAAATTCGCGGATGAGTGAATCCATCATGTGAAGTATAAGTTTAAATTGAAAACCAAGCTTAAAATGAATAAGAAATCACGTAAGTTATTACGCACTTAATTTGTCACAAATTTAAGACAAAAATCAAACTTATGCCCGTAAATTGAACTTGATTCCTTGTACGGATAGGTCGCGGACCTGTCCCTGCCTACACTTTTATCCCCATCCACCGCCGCGAAAAGAAATACCATAAGGTCAGTCCAATCATGATCACCCAATACAATATCTCCGCTGTCCAAGCAAGTACCAATCCGCCGTTGATGACTTCGATGACGGTGTAAATGTACATCAAATATACTACCGCACATATGATTTGGATGTACAGTCCGACTTGTGTTGCGCCCGTACCTGCCATACCATTGAAGTAAATCGAACCAACGGAAAACAGGACTAAAATCACTGCAAGAATAGGTAGTGTAGGACGTGCTATGTCGTAAATGAGTGAACTATCAGGTCGAATAGCAGACATAATGGCATCAGGAAAAATAAACAACAATAGCGTCAGCAACATCGTAGAAATAAAACACAACCACGCCGTTTTGTGTGTAATCGGAAATACTTGGTCGATGCGCCCTCGTCCTATCTCCTGGCTCACCAGCGTATTGATACCCGAACAAAATCCCCAACATGGTATCGACAGCATCAGATAAATAACGCGCACCATATTGGCGGCAGCCATGTCGCGCTCACCGAGATTTTCGACGATACTGAAAAAGATAAACCAACTGCCCAAGCCCACAACCATTTGTGCTACTATCGGTCCGGCAATTTTGAATTGGGTTTTGATGATGTCAATATCAACTTTGGGCAGTCGAAACAAGCGATATTTACGTAGGTTGGTGTCGAAAAAAATATAAATCAGAAAGGCAACAAACGCCACAATCTCCGCAATCGTACTCGCCAAACCCGCGCCTGCAATACCCATCTCAGGGAACCCGAATTTGCCAAAAATCAAGGTGTAATTGAAGAAAATATTGGTCGCTCCGAGTATTAGGGTATCAATAAAGATGAAGGTCGTCCGCGCAATCCCCGAATAAAAGGCAATGATACCCACACCGAGATAACTGAAAAAGACACCCCACATGCGATAGTCCAGATATTCGAGGCTTTTGTAAAATATCACATCTGAATTGACGAAGGCGGCAAAGAAATAATACGCGCCAAAGTACATCAAAAGAAACATCAGCACGGCAAGTGCCAATTCAAAATAAAGCAGACTATACGTAGCTTTTGCCACACCGTCCAGATCGCCTTCGCCCTCGCGTCGGGCTATCATAATCTGTCCGCCTCGCGAAAAACCGTAACCAATCGCTGCTACAATCAGGTAAAATACACCGACAAAACCAATAGCACCAAACTCGGCGTCCCCTACCCTTCCAAGAAAGAAACTATCCGCGAGTGTCACGACATTCTGCCCTGCACTTGCCAACATAATTGGGGCTGATATAGCAAAAATTTTTCCGTAAGATACCTCTGCTCTCGACTTCTTTATCATAAGTGGTTAGAATTGTTTTTTTAGACGTTTTAAATTAACGCAGAGATACGTATTGAAGGGATTTTTTAGATAAAGTCATTAAATGAATAGATGAATCATTTTAGATTGAGTGATTTTTGATTTTTCATTGAATTTTGCTTCGCAAAATTCAATGAAACGAGGAAAAAATAAATTTACCAACTTTGACGCCGTTATTTTTTTCTTATTCGAGGCGTGAAAACCGCGCATAGCCGAGCTACGTAAGGATTTTCATAACGGAGAAGAAGGGAAAAAGAACAAGTCAAATGGTAAAGTTATTTTTGCGTCGTTCTCATGTATAATTGCAAATCAAAAATCACTCAATCAAAAATCTAAAATCATACAAATCTAAACAAAATATTGACCGCAGTAATCGCCATCAATGCCAGTGAGAGTGGGCGCATCCAGTTGCCATAATTGCTGATAAATTCCTCCTGTCGTTTTCGTTTAGCTCGGTCGTTTGTAGTGATAATATTCGTAGAATAAAGGTACAGATACACCGCTACTCCGAATATCATCAGCTCTATCGCAAAGCCGATAATTTCGATGCGTGTCATAGGTTCAGGTAATTTGGGCGACCAAAACGAGTAAAATTAAGTGTGAATAGCGTAACACATAAGGTCGCGATTACAAAATGTTTGATAACTTATGTAAAATTACAAAATAATAACATATCGTTATGTAAACATGTCATAAGTTTTAAAAAACTTATGACATGTTTATAACGTATCTTTGAAATTGGTGGGAATATCGAGTGTTTGATTCGGAATTTAGGGGCACGGGAATAAGTTCGTATTTCCATGCACGACCCTAAATCAAAGACCTGCCGCACTATCGTCGCCGCGTTTGTCTGCTACACCTTCGATTTTGCCATCAGGATGTATCAGTATCGCTTCTACCCGACCTATATTGCCGCGTGTTTCGATGGTATGTCCCATTTTTTCGAGGTTTTCTCTCTCTTCTTGTGAAATGGCATCTTCTTCTATAGAAATCTTATCCGGTAACCATTGATGATGAAAACGCGGATTATGCACCGCATCTTTTAGTGGTAAACCGTATTCTACTACATTGATAAAAGTTTGAAATACAGAGGTAATAATTGTAGAACCTCCCGGCGTACCCACGACCATAAACAATTCATTATCCTTCTCAATAATCGTCGGCGTCATCGAACTTAACATACGTTTTTCCGGTTCAATGGCATTGGCTTCGCCCCCCACCAAACCGAAAATATTTGGCACTCCGGGCTTGGCACTAAAATCATCCATTTCATTATTCAACAGGAATCCACCGCCTTTCACCACCACTTTTGAACCATAACCGGAATTTAAAGTCGTGGTAACAGAAACCGCATTGCCTTGTACATCTACTATCGAAAAGTGTGTGGTTTCTTCACTTTCTTCCACTACTTTTCCTGCACTGATGTCACTGCTTCGTGTAGCTTTTTTCGGGTCAAAATTTGCCATTCGTTTTGTCGCGTACTCTTTTTCAATCAATTGATTTACAGGAACTTCATAAAAATCACTATCGCCCATATGCTCGGCGCGGTCTGCATAAGCGCGGCGTTCTGCCTCTGTAATCAAGTGTACACTTTTTGTAGATTGGAAGCCCCATTCCGACAATTCATACGGCTCTATCATATTCAATAATTGCGACAAAACAATCCCGCCGCTTGATGGTGGCGGCATCGAAATTATCCGGTATTGTTTGTAATCCGAAAAAATCGGGTCGCGCCAAATCGCTTTATATTTTTGTAAGTCATCGTGTGTGATGATACCACCGCCCGACTTCATCTCCGCTACTATCAAATCCGCCGTTTCGCCTCCATAAAAACCATCAAAACCATTATCGTGTACACGTTGTAACACATCGGCAAGGTCAGTTTGAGTGATAATATCGCCCGTTTTCCATCCGCCTTTTTTGTGAAATGGTGTGGTGTGTGAATTATATTTTGCAAAAGGTTCCTGTTGTCGGTTCAATCCCTTCGCCTCGCGTTCGGTGAGTGCAAAACCGTGTCTTGCCAATCGAATAGAAGGTTTAATTAAATTCTCGAAAGGCAGCAAACCATATTCTGCATTTGCCTGAATCATACCTGCCACCGCCCCCGGCACACCCACTGCAAGGTGTCCGCGACGACTGAGTTCTGCTACGGCATTCCCATCTTTATCAAGGTACATATCGCGATGCGCAGCAAGCGGTGCTTTTTCGCGATAATCCAAGGTAGCAGTCGTTCCATCAGCATTCCGAATGACCATAAAACCACCGCCGCCAATATTGCCTGCCACCGGATACACGACCGCGAGCGCAAACTGTACTGCTACTGCCGCATCAATTGCATTACCACCTTGTCGCAGTATCTCCAAACCAACTTCCGAAGCCAAAGGATGCGCTGATACGACCATTGCTTTTTCGCCCATCAATACTTTATTCGTCGTAAATGGAAAATCGGGTGATTCGATTTCTTCGGTAGGCGAGGTGACTTCTTCTACGATTTCCTCTTTGATGACTTCCTTAATATCAGTGGTTTGACGAGGAACATTGCAGGTAAAAAACAAAGTCAATGCGAGTAGTAATGTTAGTTTATTTTTCATAATTTATTTGGTGACTGGTAAATGGTGATTGGTTATTTGAAAATTTATGCAAACGTAGCGCGGTCTGTAGACCGCACATATTTTTTGCTTTGCAAAAAATAAATCACGGTCTACAGACCGTGTTACATGTACTTTGTTTTGCAAAATAGGAAATATATTTCACAAAAAATCAACACAGGAACACGATTTGAATAAATGTATATTTACGGGCGCAAATATCCCACCGACCCCAAACCCTCTAAATCAGCGTATTGCGCTTGATTAAGTGCATTAGGATTGATGCTCCACTCATTGGCAATGTTGAAGATGAGATTTTCGTCAGGTAGTGAATTGGTCAAATCTAATGATGATTCTGCTTTGGCGGGTGTGCCTTCGTTGGTAAGAATTTCGCCTTCTTCGGAGTGAAAATGTCGGGTCATTTCACCATTCGCGTAGCGCATATATGTATGCGAATGTGCGCCCGAATGTGTCAAGAAAAATTGTGCCTCTCCATACTCACGACTGAGTTTTTCGAGTAATGCAGGTTGCTTTTCAGCTTCTCCCAATCCCCAACCAACTGCCAATATCCAACCATTGATGTTAGGCGTGAGGAATACGTGATTATCACCCGCTTTTTCTAAGCCGTTTGACCAATTGACGAGTTCAAGATTGGTGAGTCCGAGTGTGGCGGCTACTTGTTCACGATAATCCGTTTTTACCGCTATCCACTGCATTTTTGAACCGAAAGCGAGGACTTTATCCGGCGTTTTTTTATTCCTATTAATGTCTTTTTCCCTTAAATCACTATCCAACAAGCCTTCATTCTCAGCATAACGATTCATCTGACGAGAAAGCAAAACACCTATACCAACAATTAGAGCAATGAAAAGTAGGAAAACAACCATAATAGATTAATCAATAACGGATAATGGATAACGACTAATGCAGGATTTTCGCATAGCGAAAATTAAATATTATCCATTATTCGTTATCCATCATCCATTAAAATTATGCTACGTACATAACTTCTTTAACTGCCTTGACTACGCGCGCTGCATTTGGTAGAAAAGCCTCTACAAGAACAGGCGAGTAAGACATCGAAGTATCTGCGCCCGTGATACGTGTGATGGGTGCATCGAGATAATCGAAAGCGTATTTTTGCATCTCATAAGCAATCTCTGCCGAAATCGCACCAAAGGGCCAAGCCTCTTCTACGCAGACCATTCGATTGGTCTTTTTGACAGATTCAACGAGTGTTTTGTAATCCAATGGACGAATCGTACGCAAGTCGATGACCTCCGCCGAGATGCCTTCTTTGGCAAGTTCTTCGGCGGCCTCGAGGGCAACCTTCATCATTTTATTGTAGGAAACGATGGTTACGTCTGTACCTTCGCGCTTGATGTCTGCTACGCCTATGGGGAGTAAGTATTCTTCCTCAGGTACCGGTCCTAAATCGGAATACATGACTTCAGACTCCATAAAACACACCGGATCGTCGTCGCGAATAGCAGATTTGAGCAAACCCTTTGCATCGTATGGGTTGGAAACAGAAATCACCTTTAAGCCCGGTGTGTTTGCCATCCACGATTCAAAAGTTTGAGAGTGTTGCTGTGCCAACTGCCCTGCGGAACCCGTACCACCACGAAAGACGATAGGACAACCAATTTGACCGCCACTCATGGAGAGCATCTTGGCAGCACTGTTCACGATTTGGTCGAAGGCAAGGATAGCAAAGTTCCAAGTCATAAATTCGACGATAGGACGCAAACCGTTCATCGCTGCACCTACGCCAATACCCGTAAAACCCAACTCGGCAATTGGTGTATCAATCACGCGCTTCGGTCCGAATTCGTCCAACATGCCTTTACTCACCTTGTAGGCACCATTATATTCTGCCACTTCTTCGCCCATTAAAAAGACGTTTTTATCGCGGCGCATTTCTTCTGACATCGCTTCGCCCAAGGCTTCGCGGAATCTGATTTCTCTCATGTTTATTAGTCCATAGTCGATGGTCGATAGTCCGTAGTTGGGATGCGAGTCATCGTTGTTATGAAATCTTTTGCAAATATGGGATTTGTTTGGGATTTTTTGGATAGAATTGATGGGATTTTTTTGTTTTTGTACAATAGCCAACAATTGATACAAGTTGATAGTTTATTGGTCGTTGGGGTTAGCCTTGAATTTTCTGTGTCCATTTTTTACAAAATACACATAGAATGCATTAGTATGAGAGCCTTATCAATTCATCGGAAATTAGCAATTTTTCTTGATTTTCGATTTGTACCCCCCCTCAAATCATTCCTTTGACTTGCAACGGATCTTATCTATCTTGCATTCTGATATAATATTTGTCTCGCCAAGCGCGACCCCGATGGTAATGTTACCACAGGTATTAACCGAATACAGAACAATTTGACAGAATTCAATTATAATACTCAAGATGCTATCGAACCTGCCACTTATGATTGGTATCCTATTGATGGATTAAGTTATAGTGGTTGCCCTAATCCTGTTGCAAGCAATTTAGAGACAAATACTTACACCGTCATTGTTACCAATGTCAATGGCTGTACAGCTACTGATGACATTACTATCAATGCGGATAGAAGCATCAATGTATTTATACCCAATGCCTTTTCACCGAATGATGATAGCGTAAACGACACCTTTATCGTTCATGGTGGTGGCGGTGTTACGGGCGTGTCTCACTTGAAAATATATGACCGTTGGGGAGAATTGATTTTTGAAGGTTATGATTTGCCTGTCAACGACCACTCTGTAGGATGGGACGGCACATTCAGAGGAAAAGAAATGAATCCGGCTGTTTTTGTGTATATAGCAGAAGTTGAATTTCTTGACGGAACAAAAAACACTTATACAGGCGAGTTCACCCTATTGAGATAATAAGTACGTAACAGAAACTTTAGTTTCCGCATAATTTATTCGTTCTTTGGTATTTTAAAAAATACCAAAGAACGAACTTGTATACTCACATAAATGGATTTTCCCAACACACATTAAAGTCGATTTACCAAAACAATCAAACAAAAAGAACTATGACATTCCAACGACCTTTACTACTGACGATATTGATCATCCTTTCAAATCTTTCCATTACACAAGCACAGCCTTGTGCTACGGATGAATTGCATCAAAAATCATTACAAGAAAATCCCGAACTACAGGCATACAAACAAGAGGTCAAGCAACAATACGTCGAGTACATGGAGGCTCCAAAAGCTAAAGCATCTGCCATTTATACCATTCCCGTTGTAGTACATGTCATTCACAATAATGGCAGTGCAAACATCTCCGACGAACAAGTTATACAAGGTATTCAAGACCTGAATGATGCCTTTGAAAATGTCGGTTACTATGACCAAAATACAGGCGTAGATGTCGAAATCGAATTTTGCCTCGCCGTACGCGACCCCGACAACAACCCGACTACAGGTATCAATCGCATACAAAGTAGTTTGACATCTTTCGATTATTATTACGAAGATATTGACCTTAAAAATCTCAGTCGTTGGGACCCCACTCAATACCTTAACATGTGGACAGTCCTGCGAATTTGTGGTGGGGGGAGCTGTGAAGTAGCGGGTTATGCCTATTTTCCGTTTTCACATGGCGGACCGGAAGATGGCATCGTCTGCGAAGCGCAATATTTTGGAAGTTTTCCTTTTCGTAGTTCCGTTATTGCACATGAAGTGGGGCATTATCTGGGTTTGTACCATACTTTTGATGGTGGTTGTACCAATAATAATTGTCTCTTTGACGGCGACCAAGTATGTGACACACCGCCAGATGGTTCTACTGCTAATGTTCCTTGTGACTTCGAGGTAAATACCTGTACAACAGATACCGATTCGGGTTTTACTAGCGACCAAAATGATATGATTTGGAACTACATGGATTATACCGACCAGTTTTGTAGATCCGGATTTACTGAAGGACAAAAAGACCGTATGCAATTCTTTTTGACGGGTATTCGGGCGAGCCTCTTGGAATCTGATGGCTGCCTTACACTTTGCCCCGACCCTTATACTGTCGAATTTACAGGGGCAATAAATACCATTGAGATTGGTACAACGCTCAACTTCAACAACACCAGTACAGGCGGCACAGATTACGAGTGGCTCATCGACGATGTTTCCTTTTCTAATAATACCAATGCATCCTACACCTTCAATACATTAGGTACGCATACGATTGAATTAATTGGCACGAATGGCGACCCGCTTTGTACCGATAATTTTGAAGTAGAAATAGAAGTTACCTGCCCGCTATCTTCCGATTTTACAGCGAGCAATCCATATCCTGTTCCCAATGAAGAATTGAATTTCACTAATAATGCCACTGGCAACGGCACTTATAATTGGACAGTAGACGGCGTATTATTTTCCAATAACGAAAATGCAAGTTATACCTTCGACCAAAACGGTCCTTATGATATTTGTTTGGAAATCACCAACGGCTTGTGCAGCGAAACACATTGCCAATACATCTGGGTATTCATTGAAGGCGAAGATTGCGGCAATACCTTCCTCAAAACAATCGGTTCAAACATTGATGATGAAGCAAAAGCCATCGTCCAAGTACCCGGCGGCGGATTTGTATTGGGTGGTGGAAAGGGAGACAGTACGCTCATTTCACGCATTGATGCAGATGGTAATGAAATCTGGTCGCGTACGCTCAAAGTAGCTTCCGGCGACGAGGATATGAACGAATTGATACTGGATTCGGACGATGTTTTGGTCGGTACGGGTTGGAGTTTGTATCAAAATACAAATTATAATAATTATGTATTCAGATATGATTATGTAAATAGCAATATGCTTTGGTTCAAGCAGTTGTCAATTCCGAGTAAGGCAGCATTTTTCAGCGTATTAGAAAAAACACCCGGTGGCAATTATTTTGTTCTTGGACAAACATCAACAGGTTCGGGCTGCGATGCTTTACTACTCGAATTAGACCGAAATACAGGAAACATTATTGAGCAATACAATTATACTGTGAATGGTTGCGAAACATTTAATCAAGCCACCATTTATGACAATCACATTTACCTCACAGGAAGATATAATGTAATCGGTGGAACAGATAAAATGCGCGTAGCCCTCACCAAAATAGATTTTTCAGGCAATCAACTTTGGTCACGAGTCTATTTAGCTGCCAATAACGAAACCGCCCGTTTATACGGAATTGATATTGTCATTGAAAACGATAAAATATTTATCCTCTCACGAGGCGATTTAAATGGTACAGATGCCGACGATGTAACTTTTCATTTACACAGAACCGACCTTGATGGTAATCTCGAATGGGCAAAAGTCTACGATATTCCTGCAAGTAGCGTAACCCGCGCCAATGCCCTCGCTTCCATAGATGACGGCTTTCTGATTTTGGGAAGTTATGAGACGGGTTCGGTATCAGCTTATATGCTGAAAACAGACAAACAAGGCGTCATGCAATGGGCACGTTCCTACGATTTTAGCGACGAAGATAGAGGCTATGATATGTTTACAAAAAACGGCGGCGTATACTTCATCGGCGAAGCCGAACGACAAAATGGTTCGCAGGATGTGTTGATTGGTAAATTGAATCTCGAAGGTGAAACCCGCGACCCTTGCGACCTCATCAGCGACCTGAACGTCACCGAAAGCAACCTGAATAATGCCTTCGATGGTACGGTCAATTTAAATCTTTCCCCATTCCCCGTAGCCTTGCAAAGCCCCAACAAAGTTTTCAGAAATACCGTACTCGTCACCGATGACATCTGCGTAGACCCATGCGAAGAAATCTGCGATAATGGTATAGATGATGACTACAACGGCTTCATCGACTGCGAAGATATAGAGTGTGCCTGCGATACGTTCTGCCTCCCTCCTATCTTACCGCTTGACCTCGGAGCGGATGTATTGATTTGCGAAAATGGCATCCATACATTCGATGCAGGTGCAGGACACGACCAATATATTTGGCAAGACGGCTCTATCGAACAAACCTTCACCGCCTACGGTCCCGGCGAATATTGGGTCACAGTCATCGACTCCTGTGACATGATACAATCAGATACCGTTTTAGTCGAAATTGAACCTACCTCTGAAATTGATTTCGATGATGTAGAGCTTTGTCTCGGAGAGAGTATTACGCTGACTGTCAACGACTTTTTCGATGTATTCACATGGGTACCGGAGGAAGGATTGAGTTGTGATAATTGTGCATCCGTCACTATTCAACCCGAAGAAACTACCGAATATCGCGTCATTGGCGTCTCAGATATTGGCTGTATTACGGTCGATACTTTTGAGGTAAAAATCAACCCTTGCGGTGCAGAAATTTGTGGTAATGAAATCGACGATGATGGCGACGGCTTAATCGACTGCTACGACCCTGATTGCTGTCCCGATGCCGCTTGTGCAGATTTTTATTATGATGAATGTCCCATAGATTGCGAATTTACACCCGATAATACCCCATTTCAAATGGCAGAAGAATGGCGGTACGATGCCGGAAATTGGCACTCGTACAACACCTGCATCACAGGTGATGTGGACGGAGACGGCGTACCGGAAGTCATCGGAAAAACCGGACCTTATATCGGCAGTGGTAACATACACGATGACCTGCTCGTTATCAATGGACAAACCGGAAATCTCGAAGCAACCATTAATACGCCTTTTATGAGATGGTCGGTCGATGCTGTTGCGATTGCGGATATGAATAGAAACGGCTTTGCCGAAATCGTCATTATTGCCGCAAACACAGGTCAAAATGGTGCAAATCAAGGGCATTTACATTGCTACGAATTTGACGGTTCTCAATATCAGTTATTATGGATTTCAGACCAAAGTATCGACACCAATTTCGACTATATGCTTTGGAGTCCTTCTATCGCTGATTTTGATGGAGATGGTGATGCGGAAGTCTATGTTTCTCATCAAATTTTCGATGGTATTACGGGTGAATTGCTCGTAACAGGCGGCAATAATAATCGCGGAATCTTAGCGGACGATGGCAAAGCCCTGACCGTTGCCGCAGATGTATTGCCCGATGATTTTTGTGCCGATTGTGAAGGCTTGGAATTGGTCGCGGGGAATCAAGTCTACTCTGTTACGCTAGACCCAGCTAATGCTGCCAATAACAGCATGAACGTAGAAGTACAAGCCTCCGGCGCACGCGACGGCTATGTAGGCATCGCGGATATGGATAGAGACGGCGACTTGGACGCGGCTATCGTTTACGCAACTGGCAACAGTGCCAACGTTTATATTTGGGATATACAGACGCCTAACCAACTTGGTACCACGCATACCTTCAATTCGTTCAACTTTGGTATCGTACTCGCTTCACAACCCAATATTGCCGACATTGACGATAACGGTACACTCGACATCGGTATTTGCGGTGTACAAACCTATCGTTTCCTTACACTCAACGGCAATTCACTCGACCTCATGTGGTCGTTTAGCACTTCCGATAATTCGGGTAATACAGGTAGTACAATATTCGACTTTGAAGGCGACGGCGATAAGGAAATTGTCTATCGCGATGAAGATGATTTGAGAATATTTGATGCGGCAGGAAATACCTTGCTTTCCGTTCCTTGTTCGTCAGGAACTTCGCATGAATATCCCGTCATAGTCGATGTAGATGCGGATGGGGAAACGGAATTAATGTGTAGTTGTAACAATCAAGTGAGGGCTTATGGCTCTACGGCTGCGCCCTGGGTAGCCGCACGTTCTGTCTGGAATCAACATTCCTATTTTAATGTCAATATTAACGACGACCTCACGATTCCACCCATTCAACAAGAACATCATATCGTGGGTGATAGTATGGTTTTGAATAATTTTTTGACGCAATATTCTAACATAGAATTTCCCGCGCCTGACGCCGATATTACCGTAGAAAATGCGGATTGTAATGCGGGTGAATTTATTGTCACTATGACAATTTGCAATACAGGCGATAATACGCTTTCTTTTGAAACACCTATTACATTTTACGATAATAATCCAACACAAACATCTGCCAATCCACTCATTACCCTTACATTAGGACAGAGTCTTCAGGTAGATGAATGTTTGACGCAGGACTACACCATTCCCTCATTATACAATCAAGATATTTATGTTATTGTAAATGATGATGCTTCGCTGAATCCTGTTTTTGATTTGGAAGATGATTTTCCCGTTACCTCCATTCCCGAATGTGATTTTACGAATAATATTGACAATTTCATCGTACCGCTTAATGCGCCTACTTTGGAATTGGGACCGAATGTAACGATTTGTATTGGTGATGATACAGAGTTAAATGCAGGTAGTGGCTTCGAGACCTACGAATGGCAGGATGGTTCTATGAACTCTACGTTAACTGTTACAGACGCAGGTACATATTCGGTTACAGTTACGGATGAATGTGGTAATGAACAAACGGATATGCTCACCCTCATCACAGAGGAATGTTGTGAATTGAACATTACTGCAACGCCTTTTAATATTGATTGTGTTAATGAATTTGGTAGCATAGTTACCACGACTACGCTTGGTCAAATGCCCTACACTTATCTCTGGGATAATGGCGCAGAAACGCCCGATATTGATAATTTACCGGAAGGCACATACACCGTCACTGTCACGGATAATGAAGGTTGTACAGCTACGGCTACCGCCGAAATTATTTCCCTATTATCCGAATTAAACATTAGCACAAGTGAAGATACACTCTGTCTTGGAGAAAGCGCGAGTTTAACTGCTACGGGTGCAGATTATTACGAATGGGAAACCGCAAACGGATTGAGTGCCACCGATATTCCCAACCCAACTGCCACGCCAAATACCACGACCACCTACACGGTCACAGGCTACACACGTACTCAAAATCTCATTTTTAATGGCGATTTTGAGCAAGGCAATACAGGTTTTACGAGCGAATACACGAACAATCAAGTATCGACTGTAGATGAAAGCACCTATGCTGTCACGACCAGCCCGTTCAATGTTCATTCGGGATTTAGTGATTGTGATGACCATACCACAGGCACAGGCAATATGATGGTCGTCAATGGAGCTGTCACGCCCAATCAAAGCGTATGGTGTCAAACTGTGAATGTACAAGCCAATGCAACGTATGATTTTTCTACATGGATAACAAGTGCGGTCGCTTCCAATCCTGCGATACTTCAGTTCTCCGTGAATGGCGTTTTGCTCGGTGCGCCATTTACTGCTTCAAGTACCGTTTGTACTTGGAATGAATTCAATGAAGTCTGGGATTCAGGCAGCAATACCACCGCCGAGATTTGTATTGTCAATCAAAATACTATAGCCGCAGGAAATGATTTCGCTTTGGATGACATTACATTTTCGACATTATGCTCGGCAGAGGAGAGCGTTACCATTCATGTATCTGATATTAGCGCAATCATCACTGATGCCAGCCAATTGACTTGTACTGACCTACCATGTTCCGGCACAGCTACTGTACTTCCCAGTGGTGGCTTTATTCAAAATGATTACACCTATCAATGGACCGATGGTCAGACTACTGCGACCGCGACCAACCTTTGCGTTGGAAATTATCAAGTAATCGTCACAGATGATAAAGGCTGTCCTGCGGTTGGTCTAGTACAAATCACACAAGACCCAACATTTACCATTCAAAGTAATATTATCAATCAAGCGGCTTGTCCGGGTGTGTGCAACGGTAGTGCGTCTGTAACGCCCGTAGGTGGTGCGATGCCATTCACTTATCTTTGGAATAATGGTGAAACCACCTCTACCGCCACCATGCTTTGTGAAGGCACAAATTCCGTAACTATCACCGACGCAGACGGTTGTATCAATTCCACCGAAATCAATATCGAATCCGACGAAATATTCAATATTACAGTAAGCATAAGTCCATTACCTACCTGTCCGGGTATCTGTAACGGTGTTGCATCATTAATACCCATGGGCGGTACAATGCCTTTCACTTACCTTTGGAGTGACGGCACCACCACTGACACTGCCGACATGCTTTGTGATGGCACTGACTATTTCGCCACTGTCACCGATGCAAATGGCTGTACCAACACTGCAGAAATAAACATCCCCTTTGTCGAAGTATTTGATATTGAAATAGATATAATTACGCAACCTACTTGCCCCGAAGTATGCAATGGCAGCGCATCCGCAACGACCTCTAATGGCGGCGTACCTCCGTTCACCTACCTTTGGAGCAATGGCGAAACCACCTCAACTGCCACCAACCTCTGTGAAGGCATCAATTCCGTCACGATTACTGATGTAGAAGGCTGTCAAAATACTGCCGAGATTGACATGCCTTCGGATGAATTATTTACCTTGCAAACCACCGTTCTGGCTGATGTCACTTGCGTGGGTGCGTGTACGGGTAGTGCGTCTGTTGCGGTCACGGGCGGTGCGATGCCGTTTACTTACACATGGAGCAGTGGCGCAAATACCGATACCGCTTCCGGTCTCTGTGTAGGTACATATACCGTCACCGTTACCGATACCAATGGCTGCGAAAATACTACCGAAGTAGACATCAATGACGCTTCTGCTTTGATGTTTGC
>JAHDEO010000403.1 GCA_020628725.1 Saprospiraceae bacterium | reverse complement strand
TGCATTTCTTCCGAATAATGCATCTGCCCAAGTACCGCCCGACGATATAGACGGAGAGGAATTAAAGACTTGGCTCAAACAAAACTGGTACGAAGGTGAACACACCACACTCGGTTATAGCGAAGCCCGTCGCAAGATGTATGGTTTCATTGATAATCATAATGATACCATTACTTGTGTCTATTCAGGTTTTATTCGCTTGAATGATTATGGTAATCAAGTTACCTTTCCGGAACCGATAAATACCGAACACACTATCCCGCAGAGTTTTTTCAATCAGGCAGAACCGATGCGCTCGGATATTCATGCTATTTTTCCGACCTATATTACTTGGAATAGTGTGCGCGGAAATTCGCCATTTTTGGATATTCCCGATACTGCTACGGAAGTATGGATGATTGACGATGATTCACAGGGTAGTATCCCGACTTCAAATATTGACGATTACAGTGAGGCGATTCCCAACGGCTCTTTTGAGCCGCGCGAAGACCATAAAGGTAATGCTGCACGAGCGATTTTTTACTTTTATACGATGTATCCGCAAGTTGGGCAGATTACAAGCGTAGCAAGTGTGGAGACGCTGTGCGCATGGCATGTCGCTGACCCGCCTGATGCACGCGAAGTAACCCGCAATGACGGTACAGAACAATATCAAGGCAATCGAAATCCTTATATTGATTTGCCTGACTTGGTGGCAAGAGCATGGGGATGTGCCACGACTTCAACGACTGAAATTGAGGGAAACTCTGCTAATTTGGTTGTTGCGCCGAATCCATTCAACGGACGTTTCGCGCTTTATTTTTCTTCTGATTCAAATGAAAAAATAACACTACATTTGCACGATATAAACGGGAGGCAACTCCAAGAAATATCAAAAGAGATGCCCTCAAACGGTACGCTCACATTTGAATTTGACCAACCGCTTGCCGACGGTGTGTTTATTTTGACACTTCGTCAAGGAGCGCGTATTTATCATAAAAAATTGATTAATCAATAATTCATAAAATGTAGCGCGGTCTGTAGACCGCACCCATATTTTGCGTAGCAAAATATGAACACAGTCTACAGACTGTGCTACGATATAGCGATGCAAACCATTGAATTACAGAGTAATGGCGTAGAAGACACAAAAAGATACGCCACACAAATTGCTAAGATATTACAAGCGGGAGATGTCGTCATCCTCACAGGCGATTTGGGTACGGGGAAAACGCAATTTACCAAACAATGCTGCGTGGCACTCGGCTACGAAGGTGCAGTCACCAGCCCGACTTATACATTGGCAAATATTTATCCCTTAGAAAAAACAAACATATTACACGTAGATTTTTACAGAGTAAAAAGCGAACAGGAATTAGAGGAAACAGGACTTGATACCTACATGGATTCGTCGATTTTATTGGTAGAATGGGGCGATAAATATGAGGATTTATTTGAGGATTATTTGAAAATAGAGCTCGCATACGTAGAGGGGAGTTTGACGGATAGAGTTTTGACATTAAGCTACAAGGGGACGAAATGGGAAAAACGATTTAAGGAAATTAATTTTTTGAGAAAGTGACTCATCAATAAGCCAATCACTATTCACCAATCACTAATTCACTAATCAATTGATACTCGGAATTTCAACATCATTATCACAATTCACCGTAGCCATCAACCACGATGGAGAGTTGGTCTATCATAAGCAATCTGACCGCAAATTGAGTGGGCATACGGGCATTTACGAATTGGTCAAAGAGGCTTTGGAGGCATCGGAAATGACGACTGCGGATATTGAAGGCATTGTCGTAGATACAGGACCGGGCGGCACGAGTTCGGTACGCACGGGTGTGTCATTTGCCAATGGCTTGTCGTATAGCTTGGATGTGCCTGTGGTTGGGGTTTCATCGGCGGAATTGATGGGCATTGAAGCTCACAAAAAGTATCAAACTCCCGTAATTTCCCTATTCAAATCCATCAAAGGCAATTATTACTGCGGTTTTTATGATGGTGAAAAATTGGATTTTAAATTCACCAATCTTGATACTATCAGCACTTATATTAATGAGGAATACACCGACATCGTATTAGCCGGACACGCAGACGGTATCACCAAGTTGGCTAATTTATTGACCATCAATAAAACGATTTCCAACATCCATAAAGTCAACTCGATTACGCTTGGAGAAAATGCCCCTGCACTGCTCACCAATTCAAATAAATATCCTATATTGCCAATTCCCTTGACTGAGACGAGTATCACGTAGCGTAATGCCTCCGGCTTGCGCCACGTCAATTTAGCAAGTATCACGCGAGGCGCAAGCCGGAGGCGTTACGCTACGTTTTATTATGCAAACATTCACACCCACACAGATTGAGCCTGTCGCAGAGGCATTATTGGATGGAAAAGTAGCCGTATTACCGACAGATACAGTGTATGGTTTAGTTGCTGCGCCGACGCAGGAAGCAGCGGTTGACCGTATTTTTGAATTGAAAAATCGCCCGAAGGATTTCCACTTGCCCATCATGGTAGCAGAGGCAGAAGAATTACACGATTTAGGTTTGGAAATTACCAAACATGCTCAAGCCTTATTGGATTCAGAATATATTCCCGGTGGCTTGACTTTGGTATTGGGTTTTAAAAATAATGCACCACGCCCCGCATGGTTGGAGGGGCGTCATGAAGTAGCGATTCGGATTCCGAATCACGAATTTATGTTGAAATTGCTATCGGAAGCCGGGCCGCTATTAGCAACAAGTGCCAATCGGCACAAAAGTAAAATCAACATGTGCATCCTCCCCGAAATTCTGGAAGACCTCCACAGTCAACCCGACCTAGTGGTAGATGGTGGTAAACTTTCAGGCAGGTCATCAACGATTATCAATTGCCGCTACAAAGAAATCTCCATGGAACGACGCGGCGATATTACTATAGAACAAATAGAGGCGATAATTAGTAATGGATAATGTACAATGGATAACGGATAATATTTTGATTTTCGCTACGCGAAAATTATTAACCATTATCCATTAACCATTATCCATTATCCGTTATCCATTATAAATTATCCATTATAAATTAAAAAATGTACGTACTCGGAATAGAAACTTCTTGTGATGATACGGCGGCGGCGATTGTCAACCGCGAAGGTGATGTATTGTCGTCTGTCATTATTAATCAGAATAAAATACATAGTGATTTTGGAGGTGTTTACCCGGAATTTGCGTCTCGCGCTCACATTCAAAATATTATCCCTACCATTAATCAAACACTGAAAGATACGTCGATTTCGATGTCAGAAATCAGCGCGATAGGCGTGACGCGCGGACCGGGTTTGATTGGTTCGCTGTTGATTGGGGTGAATACGGCTTTGGCACTCGGTATGGGTTGGAATAAGCCTGTTATTGGTATCAATCACTTGCGCGGACATCTGCGTAGTGCTGAGTTGGAGCGTAATGAAATCATCTATCCTGCGATGATGCTTTTGGTATCGGGTGGACATACTTTTTTGGCGTACATGCCTTCCAAATTTGAAATTAAATTACTCGGAGAAACCCGTGACGATTCTGTAGGAGAAGCCTATGATAAGGTCGGGCGAATGTTGGGCTTAGACTTCCCGGCAGGACCGATTGTGGATAGATTGGCGAAGTCGGGTACAGCGAATATTACCTTTCCCCGTCCATTGATTAATCAGGCTTTAGAATTTTCTTTTTCGGGATTGAAATCGGCAGTAGCGCGTTATTTGGCGAGTATCGAAACGCCTGTTACAGAGGATATTTGTGCATCATTTGTAGATGCGGTCATGGAGATTTTGATTGTAAAATGTAAACGCGCTTTGAAAAAATATTCTTGCAAATCGCTCGTTATTGTAGGAGGCGTGGCGGCGAGTCCGCAATTGCGCGAGGGCGCGAAAGAGATATGTGATGAACGCGGCATCAAGCTCTGTCTGCCACCTCTAAAATGGTCTACTGACAATGCCGCCATGATTGGATTGGCAACTTGGGACTACATCGACAAAGAAATGTATATCACCCCAACCCCCATTTCCCGACTCCCTTTAACTGAATTTTAATGCTACAATGCGATAATGCTACAATGCGTTAATATGGTCATTGTAGCATTAACGCATTTTAGCATTGTAGCATTATGAATAACGAAATCCAACAGATTATCCCCGTCTTGCAAGCGGACGGGTTGATTATTTTACCGACAGATACCGTTTGGTGTTTAGCTTGCAATGCCCTGAATGAAAAGGCTTTAGCGAAAATGTTTGCGATCCGGGAGCGTGGCGATGACTTTACTGTATTGGTAGATAATTATGCACGATTGCAGCCGTATGTGACTCGTATCCATCCGAAAGTTACTGCCATTATCGACTATCACGAGCGACCACTTACGATTATTTACAGAAATGTAACGGGGCTGCCGGAATCTACATTGGGAGAAAAAGATAGCGTTGGCATACAAATTACAAAAGATGGTTTTTGCAAATCATTAATCAAAGAATTGGATGCGCCTTTGGCAATTATGGCGGCGCATTATTCTGATGAACCTTGCCCACAAAATTTTTCCGAAATTAATACAAAACTCCTCCAAGCGGCTGATTATGTAGCAAAATATCGCCGTGAAGAAATCGAGAAATACGATTTACCAACCATGCTTCGCGTCAAGAAAGATGGCGAGTTAGTCTTCCTACGGAAATAGACGGTGGACGGTGGATGGAAGTTGCGCGGCATATAATTTATTAAAAAATATATTTCGTCAAAAAAACGTAAAACAAAAACTCGCGTTCTACCTCGCGTTAAAACCGTCTACCATCCACCTTCTACCGTTGACCGCTTAATTATGATAAGCGGTATTGTGTGCGAGTGTTTCGCCGCATTTGTTACATGCTACAGCCGAACCTGCGCCACCGTCGCAGCCTTTCGGACAGGTGTAGTGCCATACGCCTTTGGCATTTTGTGGTGGTTCGGGTGCGCGGGGAGCATTGCCGATTGGTGCAGCAGCCGTTGGTGCAATGGCGGGTGAGGCAAATGGATTATTAGATGCGGGTTGGTTCAAAGTAGGTGGAGGGGTAACAACGGTTGGTGTAGTTGTTGTACCGCCGCTATGGTACGCGCTGTTGTGTGCAAGTGTAGTACCGCATTTCGGGCAGGGCATAACGTTGCCCGCACCGTCTGCACAGCCGTTGGGACAAGTGTAGTGCCACACACCCTCTGAGTTTCGTGCCGGTTCGCCCTTCGAGTTGGGCGCGTTGACGTCAGTTGTTGTAGTTGTTGCGGGAGTGTTTGGTGTTGTAGCTGCGGGAGCCGGTGTTACTGCTACATTGTCGGTAGAATTTGCTGCATTATCGGTGGTGTCGGGACCGCCACAAGCCGTAAACATCATTGCTACCACCACAAATGTGAGTATTCTCTGAATGAACATAATGGATAATTTTTAATGAATAAATATTGTAGAATTAATGATTACAATATTTATTTAATTACGGAATTAGTCATTAACCGGGCAAATGTGATGAATTTGCAATTTTTAATTTTATAAAATGTTGGTATCTAAAACCTATGAGGTTTTCAAAACCTCATAGGTTTCTACATACCCAATTAATGCTCAGTCCCGTTTGATTATTGGTTTCTTAAAAAAGCTAATATACCACTATTTAGGGAGAAAACAATTTAGAGACATGAAGTATTCGCTAATCACCGGGCAATCTGGCGGTAAATTCACCTTGAATGTATCGGCGAATTTTTCTGCTGTATTCGCTGAAATGTGTGCTTTGTTGTTTGAGTACTGTCGAAATTGTAGATAAATTGTCGTAAGCTACGATCAATTTTGCTTTTTGTTTTGGGGTGAAAATAATTTCAAAGCGCGTATATTTTCCTAAAAATTGTTTGCGGTCTTGAAAGGTAAATGGTGCATCGTCGGGATAACCTGCGAAAGAGACGGCGAAAAATTCTTTTGCCGCGAGATGGTCTTCATCAATGCCAATCTGACGGGCAGCAAGATACTCAATAAAAAGAAAGAGGTTTTTTTTGCGAGGATGTTGAATTTCAGTGGCTTTGATGGATTGGACGATACAAGATGATAAATAATCTTTTCCTGAATAAGCCTTGGCGACAGTCAGGTAGTAACCACTGTATGGGTATTCGAGGAATCCATTGAGATAAAGTTTTTTGTCTTTGAAAAATGTCAACTCTACGAATCCATTGATTATCAGGTTCAAAAGCGCGAATTCAACACTTTCTAATACCATTGTAGTCCAATCTTTATGCGTGGTGGATTTTCTGGATATTAAATTATATCTAATGTCATTTTGTATGCTGAGGGGCGTCAATCCGGGATAGTCGGTGATGTTTGGTTGCGCGGTCACTTGGACTTGATGTTCTTCAAGACGAACTCTTCTGTAGAATTTAAAACCCCAACGAGTGGTTTCGTCGATAAGTTGTTTGTTAGAATAATTGCCCATAGTTAAATCCTCTTTGTCTCTAATCAAATTTTTGAAGTGTTCTGCTATGACACTCTGCTCTTATCAATCGGCGTAATTTTCTACTGTAATCAGTGAAATATTGATTATCCTCTCTGAGCATTTTATAGGTGTTGACAAGGCTGTCATAAGCCGTTTTTAATTCAGTTTTTTGTTTTTGTGTAAAGGCAACTTCAAATTGGGAATATTCTCCTAAAAAACGTGAATGATTTTGAAAAGATAAGGGCGCATCTTCACCATAACCATTGAGAAATAGAGCGAGTATCTCTCTTTGCGGATTTTCGTACAGTAATTTTTTCTTAATTTGTTCATCGAAGAGATGTGTGAGAAATAGAGAAAGGTTTTTTCGGTGCGGATGCCTCATTTCAATAACTTTCACGGATTTGACGATGCAATACGATAAATAATCTTTTCCCGAATAAACTTTGGAAGCAGTCAGATAGAAACCAATAT
>JAHDEO010000402.1 GCA_020628725.1 Saprospiraceae bacterium | reverse complement strand
TCTTCTTCACTGATGAAGCCTCTGTCGCGCAACTCACCAAGTCGTTTGAGTTTGACGAGTAGGAGGTCATCCATTTCGCGTTCAGCTTCGGGTGCGTCTACGTTTTTTTGCATAAGACGGAAGCCGTTGGCTTTGAATGTATCGTATTCGGGCTGTATGCGAAGGAACGCAAGGGCGTCCATTGTCTTGATTTTTTCTATTTCATTGAAACCAAGCGCAACGGCTTTGTCCAAATGGAAAAACCCTTCGTCTGCCTGCTCGGTCATGGAATACGCGCAGGCGAGATAGAAATGCGTCTTGATACTTTTTGGTCTGACACCCAAAGATTTTTTAAAATCAGCAATTGCGCCTTTGAAATCAAAGTCTTTGTATTTTTCAATGCCACTTTTGAGATATGGGTCAGGTTTGCGGTTTTGTGCAGTACGTGTAGAGGTACGACGGCGTTCTTGCTCGCGAGACTGTGTTCTCTGGCGACGTTCTTGTCCGATATTGCGACGGTATTCACGCTTATCGACATATTGACGATTGTATTTGATATCAAATACATCTTTATCCATTACAAAAAACAGAATGGCATCAATAAAGGCAATCAACCATATAATAGGTGTCCAGCAAAATATCAGATACGCAATCCCCATTCCCGGCTGACCGAGATAAAAACGATGGATACCTAACCAACCGAATATTAAAGCTAAAAGACCCGCAATATTTTTGTCTTTCATATGTATGCTATGTGTCAGAGATGTAATTTGCAAAGTTAGTGATTTTTAAACGTTTGAAAATTTATTTTAGTTGTGAGTTATGTAAAATAACTTTGTATTAACGATTTTGAAAGTTTTTTCGACTAATGGGGAAATACCAAATACCAAATCACAAATTTCAAAATGGGTACGTGCATTTTCCATTTTTAATAAAAAAACGGCATACAAAAACCTGTGTTTTGTATGCCGTCGATAATTTGAATTTGGGAAGTAAATGAATTATTCCTCCGTTTGGTCAGGGAATTTCATAACCATCTCAATGACGCTTCGGGCAATTTTTGTCAACTGCGTTTCTGCCTCGTTGTCGGTTATCATTCCGCTGAGTTGCTTTGTTTTGAGGCGTTGAAGGCGATTAGATAATAGAAGAACATCTTTATGAAGTTCATGGTCGTGGATTGTATGCTCTAAAAGGCATTCAATAACAGACTCTACTTCACCTTGCGCCAATGCCAACTTATAATTATCAATAGTGGTTTGCTTCATAGTCTATTATTTTGTGTTTGAAAAATATTGGGTTGCATAATGTAGACCTTATGAGCAGATAAAATATAACGCTTGCTTACGTATTTATTTTTTCATAAAACAAATGAAAGGTTCTCTTGCGACCTCATTTTAGTACAAGATTAATGGGTTTTGAAAAAAAGTTTGTACTCACCGTTATGTTTGGTCTATTCAAAAGGTTATGTAAGTAAAGCAAGCTATTTGCGCCCTGTAACCTTAACCTAAAGAACTGTAGATGAGCTTTCGGCTACTTTGAGTTTGTTTACGGTTCTTTACTATGTTCATCCAATCATCCGGGCGCGATAGTATTTTTTTTAATACTTAAACACAATTGTTATGTTAGAGAAAACATTAGAAAAATTAAGATTTGCACTATCACAACTTGGAAACCATCTTGATGATTTTCTGTTTGTTGTTTTTCGGATTTTTGAAAAAAATATACTTTTTTTTGATGGTCGGATGCAACTGATTTTTAAATCCCTCGTCTACTTATTCAACCATTATTTTACTGTTTGCCCAAAAAATAGACTTAATACCGTTGTAAAAGACTGCTCTCATCTTATTAAAATCTTCTTTTTTAACAACTCCGGTGTAAAACGACTGATCCGGTTTCAACATCATAATTTATTATTAACAAACGGAGTACATGCCAATTCTCATGTGAGAATTAGGTTATGCCGCTCTGTGTGCGATTACCAAAACTTACTTGTATGAAAACACACATATTTCATCAAAACACCTATTATGAGATACTACTATTTAGCACCGAAATAAAAAATTGGTAATCTTTATTAAAAGTCATGTTATCCAAAGACAGAGAACAAATAGAACATTTTACCCAACCAATTACGACGCGTGACAAGTGATGACTTTTTTATAGACACCTTTTTTTAACAAGCTAAATAGTACCCACTATGTATGAAGCTAATCATGAGAAAAAATTTAATGACTATTTCGAGACTGTTTATAGTATAGCCGCCGAATATTATCCGAAAAAAGCGGATGTTGTCACCATAGAAATATTTAATAAAAAAATATTTCCCAAAGTAGACAATGGCATACTTGAGCAGCAAAAAGATGAGATGGCATTCATTGTGAAGACTGCCATAAGTTACTGCGTTAATAGACGCTTTGAAGAAATTTATGACCACTATTTTCTTCTTGTTTATGGTATTGCGGAGCGGTATCATTTTATCAATCCTGATGATGCTACTCAACAGGTTTTTGAGAAAAAAGTGCTACCGGCAATTAAGAGGAAAAAATTTGTAGGCGACGACGATTACGCCAAATTGATTGCAACAATCGCAAGGCGTGTTTGTAATACAATTTACAATCGAAAAAAACGGCGTCAATCAGCATCACTTGAAGAATCGGAATATTCTTTTTCTGTAAGTGAGCTAATTGACCCATCCGTAAAAATCGATTTGATGATAGACCTTGGCAGGGCTCTTGAACAGCTTTCAAGGCGACAATGCTTAATCATGGTGATGACTATTGAGGGTTATGGCGATGATGAAATTGCAAAAGAGCTTGGATGCAGTGTTTCTGCCATTAGGCAAGCGCGGTATAGGGCAAGGCAAAAGTTGAAAAAGATTTTATCATAAAAAGCAAAAAGAAAGCTTTTTGCATCTAACATTTAAAGAAGACATGCCGGTTTTGTGCCGGACTGTCTCTCTTTACATCCTTATTAACGATGATAAGCGAAAAAATAATTGCATTTGTTGAAAACAACCTTTCCATAATGGAGGTAGAGGAGTTGGAAAGACATCTCCTCGACAATCCTGATTTACTTGAAGTGTTGGGCGGTTTGAACCGCATAAAAAAGGAACTTGCTCCCAACATCAGCTTAGATGAGCACCTCAAGGAAAAGAAAGCACAAATAAGAGAGAAAATTATGCAACAAAAAGACATGTTGACAGACGAACCTTATGAAGACAGAGCAGAATACATTATTGAACTCATGAAATTAGCTCGCAGAAAAATTGAATTAGATGCCATAACTGCCAAAGAGGTCAATGACCAAGAAGTCTCTGATTTTATAGAAGAAGTTTCCACTGAATAAACTCAGGTCATATTTCTAATAACTTAAGAAAATCCAAAAACACTTTAAAAACAGCATATAAACATTTGAAAGGATGGACAGCTCAAATTCTATTGAGCTGTCTTTTTTTGCGAAATCAAATAGTTGCCAAAATTATCGCTTTATTATTCGTTATAAAAAAAACAGCATACAAAAACTAATTTTTGTATGCTGTCAATATTTTAAAACCAAAAGAAAATTTTACTCATCCACCTCATGCTCAATTTTGAGTGTACTAAGGATACTTTCCAAAATTGGATCCTTCTCCGGGTCGTAACCCTCTTTCAGATTATAGCCCCATGCTTTACCGATATTGTGCCACCAAGTAGCTTTGACGGGACCTTTTAATTCTTTGATGATGTAATAAACAGGCGTATCAATTTCGCGCTCAATCATCTCTACGAGTATACGTCCTTGCGTACGCGTGAGATTTTTGAGTGGATCCTCAAATTTCTCTTTCAGGTCCTTTTGCAATCGCTTGATATGCTTCTTGCGTTCGCGCTTCTTTTTGCCTTGTGACCAATATTCTACTTCTCTAAAGACCTTGATAGCTTCGACGGCATAGGGATAAACCTTCGTGGCGTGGTAGCGCATACGCAGGTAGTGACGATACTCGTCGTTATTCTTGAATTTGCGTGGACTTGCTACTTCGGCTTCTTCAAGGTCTGCCACGATGAGCGTATCCTCACCGATAATCATCACTTTGACGATTTGTCCTTGAATCTCCATTGTTTCTTCCTGAATTTCTTTATCGTCTTGGTTTTTCTGAACCAAAATCTCCTCCTGAGGCTGTGCAAATCCTGTAGTTGCCAACAATCCGGCAAATAATAGACAGATGAAATGTAGTTTTTTCATAATCGACAAATTTTGGGTGAATATTTTCAAAATCAACTTCAACCTCAATTTTAACTTCAAACAAGAATTTGCCAAAGGCAAATTAAAATTAATTTTGAGGTTGTGGTTGATTTTGAAATTGAGTTTGTGTGTAAAACCATAAAATTAAATAACGGGTTCAAACCGCTACCTATTTTCTGTGACCGCACATTTAGACGGATAACATCCCGTTAAAGTTTCAATCTACTACCCCTATAATTCCAAATACTATTCCAATTCATTTTTGAGAGGTCAGAAAACAGACCGCGATGCTGTCAGAAGTCAGACCAAATTAACGTGAAAGTGTATGTGCTTCTTGTCATACAAATGAAAAAACGTCATTACACGTAAGTCGTAATGACGTCTCTCCTAATCTGACTTCTGACAATGAAATGTTCTGACAGCCGAAGGCGGTCTGACCTCTTTTTATCCCTTATAAAACGGCATTTTCACCACTTTCGCTTTGATAGATTTATTTCTGATTTGAATAAAAATTTCGGTATCAGATTTTGCAAATTCAGTTTTGACATAGCCCATGCCAATCGCTTTTCCAAGCGAAGGAGCTTGTGTACCTGAAGTTACTTTCCCGATAATCGTACCCTCTGCGTCCGCAATTTCATAATCGTGGCGAGGGATACCACGTTCGAGCATTTCAAAGCCGACTAATTTGCGCTCTGTACCTTCTTTACGTTGTTTTTTGAAAATTTCGACGGAATTAAAATCACCTTTTTTCGTCTTAGTAATCCAACCCAATCCCGCTTCGATAGGCGAGGTCGTATCGTCGATGTCATTTCCATAAAGACAATAGCCCATCTCAAGTCGCAAGGTATCCCGCGCACCCAAGCCAATCGGTTGAATTCCGTAATCTGCCCCTGCTTCAAAGACGGCATCCCAGACTTTCAAGGCATCTTTCACATTGACATACAACTCAAAACCACCCGAACCCGTGTAGCCCGTTGCCGATACCAATACATTTTCCACACCTGCAAATACACCCTTTTCAAACGTATAATATTTCATATTTTTCAGGTCAATATCGGTCAATGATTGCAGCGCATCCACAGCTTTCGGACCTTGTACGGCGAGCAAAGCCGTTTGGTCGGAAATATTTATCATCTTGGCATCGAAAGTATTTTGCTCGCTAATCCAATTCCAATCTTTGTCGATATTCGAGGCATTGACCACGAGCATAAAAGCTTGTTCGCCCTCCGCACACATATCCTCAGGCAAGCGATAAACCAGCAAATCATCCACAATTCCGCCTTCATGATTTGGCAGACAAGAATATTGTGCATCGCCAATCTCCAATTTCTTGACATTATTAGAGGTGACTTTCTGTATCAAATCCGCCGCCTCGCGTCCGCGCACGATAAATTCGCCCATATGCGACACGTCAAATACGCCCACGCCTTCGCGCACCGCCGCATGTTCCGCTTTAATTCCGCTATAGGAAATCGGCATATTATACCCGGCAAATTCTGCCATTTTCGCGCCCAATTCGATGTGTTTATTGGTTAATGGTGTATTTTTCATGATAATTTGTACTGACGTACTGATGTGCTGACGTGCTGATGAAAGGATGTGCTGATGTGCTAAAGTGCTGACGTTCACATATATACGCCAGTACACCAACACGTCAACACATCAGTACGTCGATACATCAGCACGCCAACACGTCAGCACATTTTAGGGCGCAAAAGTACGGATTATTTGTACGGGAATATTCTGCAAAAGAAGATATTTTTTAGTGTCCATTTTATTTTAGTCCACTTTTTTGATTTAGTGGCAATTTTTAAAATGTCCACTTTTTTTGATTTAGTGGACTTTTTTATGTATTTTTGTTGAAAATGATTTTAAAAATATGGGCATATCGACACAACAATTAAAAGATTATTTTGGTCATCAAAAAACATTTACAAAACAAGAATTACAGGATTTTTACGAGCGTGAAAAAGACTATACGGAGAGCGATTTGTTTTGGGCGGTGTATGATTTGAAACGTAAAAATGTGATTAAATCTGTGGATGAAAATACTTATAAATTGGTGGATGAACGCTTGCGTTCGTTTGAGCCGATTTTGAGTGATAGGTTATTGAAGGTGAATGAGTTGATAAATGAATTTGATGCTGATATGAAATATTGTATTTGGGAAAGCAATTGGTTGAACAACTTATCCATTCATCAGGCGATCCATAATCTTATCATTGTAGAACTTGAAAGCGACGCAGTAGAATTTGTTTTTTATCATTTGCATGACAAGCTGACAGAAAGGGTGTTTTCATATACGACCAAAGCTGACGGAGTGTTATTAGACAAATATATTTTTGAGGCAAAAAATCCAATTATCATTAAAAAAATTATCACAAAAGCACCTCTAAAAAAAATACAGCAAACACCGCATCCGATTTTTATTCCTAAATTAGAAAAAATATTAGTGGATTTGTTTTGTGACAATGCTTTACTCATCGCTTACAAAGGGGCAGAGCAAGAACGTATTTTTGAAAAGGCTATTAATAAGTATCAAATTAATTTTTATACGATGTTTAGTTATGCTAAAAGGAGAAATCAAGACACTGAATTAAGGAAATATTTATACAAATGCTTTAAAACCGAATTATTAAATATATTTAAATGATAACCAAAAACAGCTTCACAAAAGAATGGATAGAGCAGGTAAGGGCTGAAAACCCCGAATTGAATGTCAATC
>JAHDEO010000009.1:15397-37866 GCA_020628725.1 Saprospiraceae bacterium | reverse complement strand
ATTAATATTTATGAAATATAAAAATATAAACAAAAGGCACTTATTAAGTGCCTTTTGTTTTTCACTCGTTTGCATATTATTTTTTTCTTGCAAACAAGACCCGCTCAAAGGATATACAGTTGAAGATGATGGCTTTACCTACAAACATCATATTCAAAATAAGGGTAATAAAGCTGCAGTCGGCGATCGCGTAGATTACCATTTATACTTTCGAAGAGGTGATACGGTATTGGCGAGTTCGCGTGACCAATTTCTGCCCGTTAGTGTCGAATTGCCGGAGGGAATGGAGGAAAATTTATTGATTCGTTCATTGACAAAAATGGCGAAAGGGGATAGCCTGAGTATTGTGCGAGAACGCGATTCGATTCAAATGCCATTGCCGCCGGGTTATGAATCGGGCGATTTGGTATTTGTCGATATTGCAGTATTGGATGTTAAAACGCCCGAAGAAGCCGCCCAAGCCAAAGCTGACCTTATCAATCAATATCAAGCTGCCGACAATGGATATTATTTCAAAAAACACATCTCCAATGATGGGCGCAAAGCCAAAGCCAATGACGGACTCAGCTTTGATATGGATTTGAAAAAAGGAGATTTGATTGTATTTAGCACAATGGAAAATGAGCCTATTCAACATCGCTTTTCAAAGGATATGTATGAGGTGAATGAAAGTCCCGTCATGGAAATGTTGAGTCAAATGGCGGCAGGAGATAGTGTCACGCTGCTCATTGAAGCTGATTCGATTGCTTACCAACTTGATCCGCAATGGGGCTTCCAACCCGGTGATTTGGTGACTTTCGATATCGTAGTACGCGAGGTCAAAACTAAGGCTGAACTCGACGCCGAACAACGCGAACTGGACCGCCAAGCCGATAAAATTGCCACGGACACTCGTGCCATTATCAAACAATATAAAGCAGGAACGCTCGAATTGGAAGAGACTGCGAGCGGCTTAAAATATCATATCATCGAAAAAGGCGATGGCGAAAAACCAAACGAGGGAGACTTGGTTTCGGTCAATTATAGTGGACATTTGACAGACGGTAAGCAATTCGATAGTTCGTTTGGGCGCGGACAATCTTTCCAGTTTCCGCTTGGACGCGGGAGCGTGATTAAAGGTTGGGATGAAGGTGTTAGTTTGTTGCCTGTTGGTACGAAGGGGTACTTATTTATTCCATCCGAATTGGGCTATGGTGAACAGGGGATGTTGCCCGATATTCCGCAGAGCGCGGAGTTGGTGTTTTATATTGAGTTGCTCAATGCCGCAGACGGTGGACGGTAAACGGTGGACGGTAAACGGTGGACGGTGGACGAAATTTGATTGATTATCAGCTTTTTATAAAAATATTTTCCGTCAAAAGACGTAAAGAAAAAACTCGCGTCCTACCCCGTGTTTAGACCGTCTACCGTCTACCGTTAGCCGTCCACCGTCTGACTTCCTCACTCATTTGACGAATAGAAATCCTTCCCGTATAATTACCAAATAAATTTATATGCGAGTATTTTTCTCGGAGAATATTATCAATTTTAAATAAATTTTCATGTAACTGCGGGGAGTACACAGGAATGCCTTCTTCCCAACGAAAAATAGCGTAATCCAACAACTCACCTTGAATATCGAATAAGGTATCCAATTCATTTACCACCAAATTTTTAATGTCAATATCAGCTCCGTGAATGAGCGAAAGGGTAGGGGAGTCGTCGCGCATAATACAGGTCAGACTGACCATTGATTCATCTGCGACACGCTGCTCAAAAATACAGGAATTGAACAGCACACCAAGTATCGTTAACCCTTCATTTCGGGGAATTAAACAGCCGAATCCTTCCTTGAATTTTTTAAGGTCATTTTTATTGAAAAATAATGTCGTGGAAATCATTGGCATGTAGTTAATCAACGCGAGTAAGTCATTCATTTCATCATCAAAAAAATACGATATGGCGTGTGCAGGACTCGTTATTATGTATTGATTATCAGTGTTTTGAATATCTTTTTCTGTTGCTTCGGTATCATATTGAATGTGTTCTTTCAGATGTCCGGCTAAGGCATCAATCAGAGCTTGCATACCTCCTTTGAAACTGTGTGTACCGCGTGCGGTTTTTGGCTTTTCGAGGGTGTTTTTTTTACGTTCATTACGCCATTTACGAAGTGCTTTGGGGAGGAAAGGGTGTGTTTCAATATGCGTGGATAATTCACCCAAAACTGCAGGAAAACTCATCGCCTCCAAAGACGCACCGTAAATGCCACCCATAGCCGGTTCGAGCAATTGACGGGTAAATGTATCGCCAAAATACGCTTGCCCGAAATCCTCCATTGTGTGTATAGGCGCACGATGCGGCGTGAACATACGTCGTCCGATACCGAGCGTTTCCCAAATCGAAAAAGGGTACTGCCGCAGCTTTTTTCGACGTACAAAATACCTTGCTTTCGCTTCCTTTTTCGGCGTGATAATTTCCAAACCTAAATCATCGCAAACCTCCTGCAAAGCAGCCGACCAGAGGAAGCCGTTGGCAGCTTGTTCGGCAATACCGTGAGGTGTGATTTTAGTGCCGAGAACGCCACCCGCAGAGCTGTTTTTTTCAATTATCTTGAAAGAAATACCTATCTTTTTTAAATAAAAACCACATAGCAAACCCGCTATTCCTGCACCTATAATGACGTAGTTTCTATTTTTATCAATTGATTGCCCTAATAAGGAAGTAGCACGAATTTTTATTTGTTTTTTTCTCATTTCATCTAAAATAACTGTCTTTTTGTCTAACAAAATTAGCATTAAAAAGGATGTGAACGTACATTGTGGTTGCAAATTCCAATTTAACGTCTATTTTTTCATTTTAAATTTCATAAAAATAATTTCTAATACAAAAAAATGATGAGTATAGGTCGTGCGTTTCTCTCGTCTCACCTCTCTCATCTCCATTCTAAAATTATGACTACGATTAACCGCTTTTTACTGCTTGCCTTAGTCGCAACATTCACATTTGGAACTTACAGTTGCAAACGCGATAACGCGCCGCGTATGAGTTTTAAAGGCTTCACAAGCGATGCGCTTACACATATTCCGGCAGATGCTGCTATGGTCGGACGTATTGATGTACAAGGGCTTATGAGGAAAGCCGATTTTGAAGAAATGAAAGAGATGGAATTTTATCGAGACATGGTAAAAGAAGCCGGAAACGATAAAAAAATCGTCGCAGATATGCTTGAAGACCCTGAACTTTCAGGAATTGACCTTGATGAGTATATGTATTTTTTCGCTGTACCTTCGGAGAGTCGCCGACAAGAATCTTTTGGCGGTATAGTCTGTCGATTGGCAGATGCGACCCAATTTGAAACTTTAGTAGCTACGATTGACAATATCAATGTTGAGAAAAAAGAAGGTTGGTTTTTAGCGACAAGTCGTGATGATGTGGCTATTGGCTGGACAGATGATTTGGCAGTCATCAGCAGTGGCGAACGACGCAATATAGAAAATGATATTGTAAAAATATTTAACACCGAAAAAGAAAATTCGATATTGAATAATGAAGGATTGAAGAAAACCTTTGGTGCAGGACATGATATTACGGTGTGGGCAAATTCGGGTGCATTGGCAGAATCCATGTATGATGATATGAAAATGCAGTTGGCTTTCATGGGCTTAAAGAAGAAAGATTTAACGGATAATCATTTCAATACGTATATCGATTTTGAGGATGGATTTATGGTAGCAGATTCGCGTTATATGCTATCGAAGGCATTGGATAAAGAGTTTGATATGCTGACGGGGAAAGAAGTGACGACGGATTTTACGCCTTATGTTCCTGCTGAAGACCTCAACACAGTGATGAGCATGGCACTGAACTATGAAGGTATCTACAAGAAACTCAAAGAGAGTGGGATGATGGGTTTTGCCAATATGGGCTTGGCAGAATATGACATGACAGTGGAAGATATTGCAGGGGTTTTTGAAAATGACTTAGCATTCGCAAGTTATAATAATGGGAGAAATGCCGAGTCAAGCGGTTTATTTATGACGACAGTGAAGAATAAAAAACAACTAAATAAATTGCTACAAGTAGGCGAAGATACAGGCTTTCTCCGTGCGCTTGGCGCCGATGAATATCAGGTGCAAGGCATGGAGGGTTTGTTGGATGAATTTGGTGGAACACGTAATAGAGCTACTGCAAAACTGCTTGTAGATGGCGATAGACTATTTATCACCGACCGTAGCGATATTTTGTCGCAAGTTAAACGTGGAACTTTCGCTCGCGCAGACCGCGTAAGTGGCAAAGCAGCAGAAGTATTACGCGGGCATACAATGGGTATGTATGTAGATGCGAATGGTATAAAAAATGTATCAGGTAATTTGGACGAAGATTATATAGAGGATATGTTTTTTACTTTTGGTACAGATAAATCAGAAGTACGTATCAATACACTGAATAAAAATGAAAACAGCCTCAAGACTTTTGTCGAAATGATGAATGAGCAATACAAAAAAGAGGACGTAAAGGTTGAGACGGATTGGTTTAATTAAATCATTTTTGGTCATTAGAGAAAAATCATAAATTTTCTCTAATGACCAAAATATTTTGAAACTGAATGAACTAAATCATCTAAGAAAACGTACTATATCCACGCGCGTATTTTTTTTGAAAAAAAATGCGTGCTTTATTTGAAAATATAAATTGGATTGCCGTATATTTGCAGTCCGTTAAGCGAAAGTAGCTCAGCTGGTAGAGCACGACCTTGCCAAGGTCGGGGTCGCGAGTTCGAATCTCGTCTTTCGCTCCAAAGTTAAATATGGGTTTGAGCATTATGCCCAAACCCATATTTTTTTCCACTGCCCGGATGGTGGAACTGGTAGACACGCAGGACTTAAAATCCTGTTCCCGTTAAGGGAGTGCGGGTTCGATTCCCGCTCCGGGTACTGCTAATTTAACGCAACTAATTGAATTTCAGTTAGTTGCGTTTTTGTTTTAATGGTTTGGGGTCGTTTTCGGGGTCGGTTTTTCTCAAAATAATCACTCTTTTCGTTTAGTAATTTCATCACTCATAATTGAATATTCCCATCCTTGCGTACCGTATCGGTTCTTTTGCATGACGGCGATACGTTCACCGTCTCTTAATTGTATGTCAATCGTTGCGGAACTGTCAAACTTAATACTTGCACCTCCACGCATCGTTCCTGCGGTAGTTTTCTGAAAAATAGATACAAAGATAGTATTCGGAAAATCATGTCTTAGCCTATCGAAGTCGTCAGGTTTTGCCCTTAGCTTTCCAAAGCTATCAATTATCAATACATCGTATTTTTTCGCGTCCTGTCTAAACTTACCAAGTGAGGTTTTACCGACTATATCCATGTTCGTACATCCATATTTTTCGATAAGGTTTTTTGTATTTCGAGATAAACCCATTTCGAGCGAAAAGTATTTAACACTAAATCCGTACTCTATAAATAGATTTGCCATTTGAAACGAAAAGTGACTTTTGCCCGCGCCGCTATCGCCCGTCAATGCAAAAGATAACATATAGCGTTCTAAGTTACCAAGAAATTCACCTAAAACGCCGTCTAAGGTAAATACATCAAATTCCATGTTCATAAGTTCGGCGGCACTGATAGACTTATTCGGGTCAATTTTCGGACGGTTGGAATTTTGAAAATTACCTTTGATTTCGGGCTTTGTTTCGACTTGCGTAAATCTGTGATTGTCTAAATTGGTTAAGCGTTTCATATTGGTTTTAATTTGGGTTTCATAGCGTTTGATTTTTGATAGTTCGCTTTGTTGCTTGTCCTCATTTAGTTTTATTGTTTCCTCATTTGCTTTTATGTCGGTTTTGAGGTTATTGACTTGTAATCGTAGATAGTTTTTAGATGCTTCAATACGTTCTCTATAACCGAATATATCATATTGTTGTAGTGCAGAGTAATCAATCGTAGGTTCTAATACTTGCATTTTTGAGTTACTAAACATTGGTTGTCTCAAATAGCTATTAAAAATTTGTACATCTGACATTCTTAATATACGTTCATTTTGTGACAATACTTTTGAAGTATCTTCATTCTCAATTCTCAATTCAACGTTTTCATTTTTATACTGCGTAATAGCGTTTTCACACGTATTGATATTGAGACGTAAAGTATCATTTTCATTTTCAATTTTTCGGATTTGTTCGATTATCTCTTTGTCGCGTTTTTCGCGCTCCGCTTTTATGATTTCCTCTTTTTCTTTGACTTTTTTATTCTGCTGTGAATATTTCGTCTTACAACTATTTGAACAATACTTTGCATCGCTGCGAGTTGCTTCAAAGCCCTTTCCACACATTATACAGTTAAGTCTCATAATTAATTGATTTTAAGGTTTTTAAAAATATTTATTTTGACCTTTACTTTACGTTTGATTGTTTTGATTTACACTTATTTACGTTTTGATTACGTTTTTTTACGTTTAATGAGGTCAAGTTTTACGTATTGGCAAAGTGGCGAAGTTGGCAAAGTGGCAAAGTTTTAAGTATAAACTTTGACAACTTTGACAACTTCGCCACTTTGTCAATTAACCTTTTTGAAAATCCCGTAACCTGTTTTTTCAAAATATTCTCCCTTCAAAAGACGGTCTAAAGTCCTATCACTTAAACCCATCTTTTTACATATTTCGACTGCTTCTTTTCGCTTAAATTCTCCATCCGGTAATGCCTTGTAAATCTTGTATTTTTCGGGTGATAAATCTTTTGATTTGTGACCGCCTTTTTGAATAGATATAAAGATTTTCGTAGTGTGTCTTTTGAGCGTTTCGAGTATAGATTTTGCGGTTTGATAATCTTGGTCGGTGCATTTGATTATTCCGGGATATTCGTCATTTACATTTAATCTCAATACACTTAAAATCATACACAATCGAAACATAATAACGCCTAAACGCCGTATGGATGCAATACTTTCAAGTCCTAAAGTGAGATGAAATTCGGTGTGTCCGTTCTCAAAGGTTTTTAGAAAATCGGCTTTTTGCTCTAGGGTGAATATGAAACGGATAGGCTGCGAAGCATCGTTGAGGTAGTTGTATAATCGCTCTACTTTATTTTGCAAATGTTCAAAGTGTTTGTCTAAATCAGTGCTATCGTCTGCAAAGACATCTTTCATCGTTGGTTTGGATTGGAATGTAAAAAAGCCAAAGCGACTTAAAAGACCGTTTTCGGGGTTGGGGATAAGGTTATGGACTTGGTTGGGTGTACCACTTAATAGAATGGATAAATACGGCTTTTCAATCTCATTACAATCGTCATTATTTTTTCTTAGTTGGCTAATGGGTTCGTGATGAAACGCACATCGTAAAACATCGCTAAAATTGCCCCAATCCTGTTTTAATGCGCCGCTAAGTGTGTCGGCTTCAGTACAAAAAAGTGTACCGCATCCGCCGTTATTTTGAAAGGCTTTGATAAATGCACTTGCACTCGTATTTGCAGGGATGTAATGAAGTAACTGTTTGGGATATACTTTGTCTTTGTCGTCCGCTTCTTTGTATGCTTTTTCGAGTTGCTTGTATTGTTCGCGCTTGGTGCGGTGTATGGATTGTGCAAGTGTTTTCGACCACTTCAAACAACCTTTGCCCGAACTCGCCGGAGCGACTACAAATAAGAAAAAATTTGCACCTATTTTGTCTCTGTCATATACGCCGTACACATTTGGCATACATCCACTTAATACAGTGAGTGAACTCAAAAAGACCAAATTTTTCTCAATTTCATCCGAAAACACACGACACACATCATTGAGGATGTCCGGTAAATCTTTAAATACGGACTTATCCAAAAAATGATTTTCGGGTGTGCTTTCCTCCGGTGTCCGGTCACGTTCTGCGTCTTTGTATTCGTCAAACTTTTCAAGCATACGGTTTATTGATTATAACCAAAGGCGGTTTGGTGTGATTAAAGTAAATGCTAAAACCGTAATTCGGAGCGTTCCCGGCAATGGCTTTAGTGTCCTCCATTGCTTTGAGAACGTGCATATTATCAAATAGGGTAACATTGCCGACTAACTGATTGGTAAACTCATAAAGGTCTTGGTACAACAAAAGCCTATCCGCGATTTTAGCGGTGTAGTCCTCCGGTGCTTTACCCTCTGCAATTAGTTTATCGTAATGCCGTCTTAATCGTTCTATTTCTCGTAAGAAACGAGCAAGGCATAAACTCACATCGTTGGTAAGTTCGTCAAACGGCAAATTTGACAGGATGTACGGATTGCGGATAAACATGATTAAGCCTTTTTAATCTGTACGGACTTCATGGCATCCATGACCGCACCGCGTTTGAAATAAACCCGTCCTTGCATACGCTCAAAAGGAATTTTCCCTTTGCGCTTCCAATTATGAAGTGTGACTTCTGAAATTTGTAACAAGTCCACGACTTGTTTAATGGTGAGTAATTCGTTGGGGTCGTATTCCGGTGGCGGTGGGGTGTGGGCTTGGAGTTCCTCGCGGACACATTCGCGCATCATGTCGCGGAGTTCGTCGGCAGTGAGATTATTGATTAAAGTCGCTTTTTGCATCTTTACCATTTTTAAGAATAATTTGTCTTAATTGACATGGCAAAGATGCGAGGTTTACTATCGTGCGTTCATATAGTGTATATACAGGTGTATGATGTGGTTTTTGTAAAGAATTGATTATCAGTTATTTGATTCGTTGTATTTTTCCCATCTCTTTATCATGGGTTTTTCAAGGTTACGAAAAAAAGCTAAATTAGCATTTTGTGAGGCTTTTACTGCTGTATTCAAATCGTTGGTATAATCAGATAAATCAAGGTTGAAAAAATCACCGAGTTCAGCCATTACAAGTTTTTCGGATGGGATTGTACCGTCCTCATTTTTAATCATTTTGAGTTCATATAAAGAGTGTATAAGCCGAACTAAATTAACTTTATTGCCTTTTTTATCATTCCAATATAAGGTACTTTTTGCGCTCTCTTTTTGTTTTCCGTAATGTCTCTCATATAGGTCTTTGAGTGCTTCCCTATATTTAATCATAAAACTTAACCGCACCGAAAAAATCTCAAGTGATTTATGTGACCCTTCAACGCTATTACCTTTTAGTGATTCAAAAAGCGGCATTAAATCAGGGCGTTCTTTCCCCTCTGTATCAATTAAGAATTGTACAATATCAAATTTTCCCGTATTTAAAAAATTATTTAATATCTGTTCTTCACCTTTTATATTCTCTGTACTTTTATGTTTAAGCCGTTCTTTTTCTGCTTCGTAAACTGCGTTTAGAATAGGCGTACTTTGTGATAAAGGCTTTCGTAGGGCTATAATCATACGTTGGATTGTATCAGCGTAAAATAATCTATCGTACATTGTAATTTCATCCAACAGCCAATTTTTTGCTCTATCTGAATCACTTAATTCATTACTTATTTTGAACTTGAAGCCCTCTAATTTATCACTATATATATTGTCATAAAAAGCAACTTGTTTAGGATACTTTCGTCTGGCATCTTCAAAACCTGTAACTTCTTTTGTATCATTTTGTATTATATTTTCCGAAATATTCTTATCACTCATAAATACATTTTAATTCAAAACTCACCTTTAAAGGCTTTATCTAATAGGCTTGGCATGAGCGCGTTTAGGTCGTTTGTAGTTTCGTTTTTATCACTTAGAATTTGATTAATTTTGCGCTGATAATCAATAAATTCACGTTGTTTGTGTAGGTCGGGTGTGGGTACGGTTATCGCTTCTAATCGCTTAACTGCTAAAGTTCGGTTTCTGTCGGCACTACCCGGCGAAGCTAATTGTATTTTTTCTAATCCCTCTGGATATAAAAGATAAGCACATAAAAAATCGGGTAATATTATCGTTTCATCGGTTTTACAAGTCAAATATCTATGTGAAGCTAATCGTTTATGGTCTTTGAGTTTTGCAACGGCAATCGCTCCCTCCCATGCTTTAATATTGCTTATCACCAAATCACCTGCCTGTATTTCATATAATTTTTGCCATGTCAAATCTGCACCTATCAAAGTTGGTTTATGAAAAATACCACGTCCAAACCCTCTCACACCTAGTTCGGGATATTCACCGTCCGGTTTAATCTCAATTTGTTTTCTCGTAACGGGTGCAACATCTGACATTCTTTGTAATGGGGCATTTTTAGAAACATCTAAAAACTTACTATACAATAAATTCTTAACATCCCGTTCCTGTTCCGCCCTCAATCGCCGGATGTCCTTTATATTGCGTTTGACCGCATCGAGTTTGGTGACGATTCTTTGTTGTTCGGGTAGTGGGGGGAGGGGGATCTGTATTTGTGTAAATTGGTCGGGTTTTATTCGGTTTTTGCCACTTGTTCCCCTTGATTTATCTTCACAATCTTTCCATAATCTATAATACTTGGAATAGTAATACATCCATTTAGGTAGAATTTTGTCAGATAATTTATAAACAGGAAATTCGGGTGTAATATAGTACCCTTCGAGTTCCGGCTGGATTACAGAAATTGCACCGTTTCTCGCCCAAATTTTATTTACAACCAAATCACCTTTTTCAGCCTTTGTAAAAAATTTGTATTGAGTATCAATTCCTTTTACGGTGTCTCTTGCATAACAGCCCTCACCCCATAACCTTACACCTACCATTGGAAATTCACCAAACGGACTTACTTTTTCTTTGTCCTGTGAAGGTTTTGCAATTTGGTTAATTCTCACCATTTCCCATTTCATACCACAAGCTCTTTAATGTTAATCGTTTCTTGGATGTCCTCCATAAGTTTGAGGATGTGTTTTTCTTTGGTGACAATGGACTGTATAAGGACTTCGGGTGCTTGGTATTCGTATTCGCCTTTTTTGTTAGGGTTTTTGAGGTCAAGATTGACGCTTAATTTGCCTTTGTCATCGGTATTTACAATATCGTTTATCGGTACGCACCATGCGTATTCATTGGCTTTGCGGTCATTCCACCACGTTTTTAAAGGTTCAAATTCGTGGTGTTGAATAGGTTTGGTTTTAGAGTATTTTTTACGTCCTTCGGGTGTTGGTAGTTCGTAAAACCATACTTTTTCGGTGGCTTTTCCATGCTCAAAAAATAAGAGGTTGGACGGTATATCTGTATAGGGCGCAAATACGCCGTCACCAAGTCGTACAACGGTATGCAAATTAAATTCCTCTACGAGTTGTTTTTTGATACGTGCAGCCACGCCGTCCGCGAATAGTGTACCGTTGGGAACGACTACGGCAGCCCGTCCGCCTTTTTGCATCGGGCTTTGTCGCCTTAGTTTTCTCATAATGAGTTGTAGAAAAAGTAGGGTCGTTTCTGCGGTTTGTTTATCGCTTGGAAAGTTGTTTAAAATACCGCGTTCCTCCTCACCTCCAAACGGCGGATTTGTCAGGATAATATCTACCCGTTGGCTGTCACCCAAATCACTCAATTTGAAACGTAGCGAGTTCAAAGGGTCTATGTCGGGATATTCCAAACCATGCAATAAGAGATTCATTTGACACAACAAATACGGCAGGGGCTTCGCTTCACCGCCTTGTATGGTAGCTTTTTGGAGCGTTTGCCATTGTTCGGTACTTTGCGCCTGTTTTTTGATATGCTCAAATGACGTGACCAAAAAACCGCCTGTACCGGAAGCCGGGTCAAGTACGGTTTCACCAAGTTGGGGGTCTGTCATTTCGACCATAAAACGGACAACCGGACGGGGTGTGTAAAATTCTCCGGCATCTCCGGCAGCGTCACGCATCTCTTTTAAGAGGCTTTCATAAAGTAGGGATAGGGTGTTAATTTCTTCATTTGAGGTAAAATGTATTTGGTCGATTTTATCCACTACGTCACGCAACAAATAGCCGTCAATCATTCGATTGTATAAGCCTTTGAAAACGGTAGCGAGTACGTCCCGGCGTGAGCGTCCGCCCTCGCTTTGTAGTCCTCTCAAATAATAGAGTAAGCCCGTTCCCTGCGTACCGTCCGGCAGGGTTGTATTTTCGTTATTGATAAAATTGAGTAGGTCGTCACCCGTCCATCCAAAATTTTTGCCCCAGTCGCGCCAACGGTAGGGGCTTTCAATAACGGGTTGGTATTTCTTATCGCTCAAAGCGGCTTTTGTTTCCTGTTCGGTTTCCATGTCATCCATGAATTTGAGGAACATTAACCAAGTGAGCATCGGTAGCCGGTCAGCATCGCCGTTTAGTCCTTTGTCTTTTCGCATGATGTTCCGGCAGGTTTTTATAATGCCGGATAATCTTTGTGCAGAGGTTTCTATTTTCGCCGTCTTTTTCGTTCTTTTTGCCATTCAATAGTATAAAAATTATGCTGCGTAAATGAGTTGTTGAATGTCGTTTAATGCTTGTTTGAATTGGTCAATACCGCCAAATTCATTCACAATCTCGCTTACATTGCCTTTGGTGGAAATGGGATGTACTTGTATAATATTCGGGTGCAATTCGTCCGCCCCAAATTCGATGTATTTTTCGATAATGAGTTGTATAACTTCTTGGGCTTTTGCTGAATAGGTTTGGAGTTTGTCGGCTGTTTTGACGCGTTCCGCCCGTTGCTTTCTCGTTAATGGTTTCATCCCATAAGCTACATGACAAAGTAAATCAAAATAGTCCGCATTTTTTATCTGCGTAATTTCGGCTAATTGAGCGAATGAGATACCACCATTTTCGAGCGTTTCAATGATTTGTTTTCGGGTGTCCACGTTCAACCATGCCCGTTTAAATTCGTCCGCATCGGTGAACATGGTCGTGACTTGTTCTTTGGAGTGCTGCGTAAATTCTACCGTCCGCAATTTACCGGATTGGTCGAGTATCTGTACGCTTTCCGCGACAATAGATACCTCACCTTCGGTGACATAGAATTTGGGTCGTGGTGTGGTCACTCGGTTCGGGTCGAAGTCTTCAAAATCGCTTTCGTCCATTTCCGGCGGTATTTCAAAATTATCCGCTTCGGTGGTAAATGTACCGTCAATCGTATCTCCGTTTTCGTCTATTTCCTCCGATGTGATAAGAGGCGGTTCACCATCAAATTCGGGGTCTGAAAATTGACGGTTTGCACTTCCGGCGTAGTCTATCAGTCGAAAAAACATTTTGCCTTTATCCTCCCGTACTCGCGTACCTCTACCGACTATTTGTTTAAATTCGGTCATCGAATTCACCTGTCTGAATAGGACTACATTTTGACAGGTCGGCACGTCCACGCCTGTACTCAATAGTTTTGAGGTCGTAACGATAACGGGATATAGTTCGTCAATATCCATGAATTTACCCAAAAATCCTTTTCCAATATCGCCATCATCAGAAACGATACGGACAACGTAATTCGGATTTTGTCGGGTAAAATCTGTATTGAGGTTGTTGAGTTCGCGCCGTACTTGGTCGGCGTGTTCTTGGTTGACACAAAAGACAATGGTTTTATCCATTCGACCATTCTTTTTCATCAAACCAAATAGATGTTTTGCAACGGCTTTTGTACGGGGCAAATGAGACAGTGAGTTTTCAAAATCCGGTGTCGTATATACGCCGTCTGGTATTTCATTTCCGTACTTATCTTTTTGTCCGGCTTGTGGTCGCCATCCATGTTGTGTGTCCGTACTTGGTGTGACATAATGCACCATATACGGGGCTAAAAATCCATCCTCAATACCTTGTTTCAGGCTATACGTATATAGTGGATTCCCAAAATATAAATAAGTGTCGCGGTTATCGTCTCGTAAAGGTGTGGCGGTCAAACCTAATTGTACGGCATGGTTAAAATAGTCGAGTATTCGCCGCCAATTACTTTCATCCGATGCACTCCCTCTATGACATTCATCTATGACAATCAAATCAAAAAAGTCTCGCGGAAATTTTCGGAATTGTCCTAAACGGCTTTCGTCCTCTGCGAGTGATTGGTAAGTCGAAAAGTAAATTTCTCTACTCGTTACCGCCCCATCTACCGGAATGAGACATCTCGCATCCTCAAAGGCTGCAAAGTCTTTGGAATGTGGGTCGGTTATCAGTACGGAACGGTCAGCGAGAAATAATACTTTGGGTCGTCTAAATTCGCCTTTTGTATTCCATCGGTTATTCCATAATTTGTAGATAATTTGAAATGCGGTGGTCGTTTTTCCCGTACCCGTTGCCATGCACAACAAAGCCCGTTTTCTACCTTCCAAAATCGCTTGTATAGTGCGGTTTATGGCAATGGTTTGATAGTATCGCGGTGGCTTGTCAGGGTTTGTATAAAAGGGCTTTAATAGGGTCGGAATGATGTCTTTATCAATGGGGTTGGCTTCGTTCAATCTATTCCAAAGCTGCTGCGGACTTGGAAATTCGCTTATCTCTTTTTCAATGCCTGTATTAAAATCATATTCGATTATGTCGCGTCCGTTGGTTGCATAGGCAAATTTAAGGTCTAAAATTTCGGCGTAATCCTTCGCCTGTTGAAGTCCTGCGGATGCGGTTTTGTATCGTTTTTTGGCTTCGACTACGGCAATGGGAAAGTTTTGAGAATAGCGTAAAAGATAGTCGGCTTTCTTAGGCTTCGCCCGTTTTGCGACTTTTCCAATGACAATGATTTTGCCGTCTGTGAATGTTCTTTGTTCAAGAATTTGGTCGTCATTCCATCCGGCGTGATAGAGTTTCGGCGTGATTTCTTTTCGGCAAGTGTCCGCCTCACTATCTTGTTCAATGATGTGTATTATTTTGTTTTCGTCCATTGGAGACACACATTTAATGTGAAAAATATTTGTTTGTGTCAACCTACAAATGTACGTAAATAAACTGAAATGTAGTTAATTTATTTGCTTTAGCGTGTACCGGACTTTCTGAAAAACGGGTGATTGGTTAGTTGCTCTGCGCTTTCCTCTTTTGAGATTTTAATGTACTTCATAAAACTACGTTCCGTTTTGTGACCTGTAATTTTCATAATGGCAATGACGGGAACATCATTTTTATACGCATTAGTGGCGAAGGAACGCCGCGCCGTATGTGAAGTGATAAGGCTGTATTTGGGTTGGGTTTCGGTGACTACTTTCCCGGCTTTCGTTCTGGAGGTGTTGATGGGTTCGTCAAGTCCTGCGAGTTCGCCCAACTCTTTGAGGTAGTCATTGTATTTTTGCTCTGAAATAATCGGTGGAATTTCGCCGTCATATTTGGCAATGATTTCGCGTACTGTATCGTGATAAGGAATGTACACATTTTCGCCTGTCTTTTTGGTTTTGATTTGGATGTAATTTTCTTTGAGGTTAGTTTTGGTTAGTCGTCTCAAATCCGATATTCTCAAACCCGTATAACAAGCAAATACAAACAAATCGCGGACTTTATCGAGTTTGTGATTGGTGCTTAAATCCATGCCGTACAAAGTCGTAATTTCATCCTCATTTAAATATATTGTCTCAATATCCTCTTCCAAAGTCTTAAATTTTCGACTGCGAAAAACCAAGTTTTTATTTATCCCTCGCTCCGTTGCTTCATTCATAAAAACTTTGAGTTCCTTTATAAAACTGCCTACCGTATTTTTTGCGTATTGCTTGACCTCAATGAGATAGTTTACAAATTCATCATAAAAGTCCATGTCGATAGCTTCAAAGGTGATTTTTGCTTTGCGCCACTTCTGAAATTCAAGCAACATCTTTTGAGTAGCGACATAAGAAATGATTGTCCGTTTTGCCTTTTGTGGTTTTTGCTTCTCAATAAAATCCTCAATGAATTGGAAAAAATCAAACTCCGTTTCGATTTCGTCCGCTTTATTATATGCTTGTCGCAAATAGTCAATAGTCGGTGCAATGCCTTTTAATTTGGATTCGCGGTAAAGTCTGTTTATGAGTTCTTTTTTGCGCTCCAAATTCGCGTTAATTTCTACACTACCGATAAAGGATTTGCGGACGTTTTGTTTATTGTCGTTCCAATCGTCAGGATGTATTTTTTCTCCGGTGGATAATTTTATTCGATTTCCTTCATATCGAAATACCAATACGATAGGGGTGTTTTGGTTGCTTGAAGGGTTGCGTAAATTGAACTTTGCAGAAGCCATATAGTCGTATGATTTTCCACAAAAATACATAAAAGGGGTCGGTTTGGGGGTCGGTTTTCGGTTAATTTTATGTCATATTTACTTTTGTTAATTTAGTAAATTAGGTTGTAAATTACTGATTTACAGTAATTTTATGTAAAATTTACTAAAATGCACTTAATATATTTTTATTCCCGCTCCGGGTACTCTGATAATCAATTACTTATAAAGCCTTGTGCAGCGCACAGGGCTTTTTACTTTTCTCATGAACTACAACTATTCTCTATATACCACAACCTTAATTATTTTCACTGTCAATATCCAAGACATCTTTTCTTATTCAACTACAAACTTGTGAATACCCGTTCTCACACTATCATCTAATTGAATAGTATAAGCTCCTTTGCTCAAGGATGAAATATTTATAGAAAAAGTCTGTTCTCCAATTCCTATATGTTCTTGATGTTGTTGTAACAATCGCCCTTCCAAATCAAATATATTGACAGTTACCCAAGCATTTTCTTTTGAATCATAATTGACATTTATGATATTCGTTTTTGTGGGATTGGGGTAAAGTTTAAACTCAAAACTTAATTCATTAACCAGATTTTCAATTGACACTGCAGTTTCGTTGATGTATAGTTTTGATATTCGGGCATCTGTATTTCCACCCGAAATAAATACATCGGGGTCATTATCGCCATCCACATCAGCGAATGCAATGGAACTTTTCGTAACTCCTTCAAAAGGCATATTCATAACTTCGATGAAATTACCCGACCCGTCGTTGGCGTATAGTTTTGCGATATAAGATGCCGAACTATTCTCTCCTGTAATCAATACATCTTGGTCATTATCGCCATCTACATCTGCAAAAGTGATAGAGCCATCAAAAACCCCTTCAAAAGGGGCGTCTGTCACTTCTGTAAAATTACCCATTCCGTCATTGGTGTATAGTCTTGCTGTCGGAACATTTATACTATCCCATCCTGTGATGAGTACATCCGGCGTATTATTTCCATCCACATCTGAAAATGCGACAGCACTCTGCCTAACACCTAAAAAAGGTGTATCCATCACTTCGGCGAAGTTACCCAGTCCATCGTTGGTGTATAGTTTGGCTGTTCGAACATTTGAATTATTAACTCCTGCAATGAGTACATCTTGGTCGTTATCCCCATCTACATCCGAAAAGGCAACAGCACTTCGCGAAACATCTTCAAAGGGAGTATTTGTCGCTTCAGTAAAATTGCCCATTCCGTCATTTACGTACAATTTCGATATGCCCGGAAATCCCAGATTGTCGCGGCTTCCTGTGATGAGGAGGTCTTGGTCGTTATCTCCATCTACATCTGAAAAAGCCACAGAACCCCAAAGAACATCTTCAAGAATAACACCCGGCACTTCTGTGAAATTACCGCCTCCGTCATTTGTGTATAGATTTGCTATAGAATACTGATTATCCCACCATCCCGTAGCAAACAAATCTTGGTCACCGTCCCCATCTATGTCTGCAAACGCTACCGAACTTTGATCAACCCAATGAAAAGGCGCATCCGGCGCTTCCGTAAAATTGCCCGCCCCATCGTTGATATATAACTTTGATATTTGGGAAAATGGCACACCTTGAGGACCTCTTCGTCCGGTAATAAATAGGTCTTGGTCGTTGTCTCCGTCCACATCTGCAAATGCGATGGAACTGAGCCAGACGTCGTCAAAGGGAGTATCCATTGCTTCTACGAAGGTTTGAGCTGAAAGTAGTTGAGCTATAAAGATAAAGCTGAAAAGTAGTTTTGTTTTCATCTTGTTTGATTTTATGTATGAAAAAAATGATTCAATTAAATCGACAAGACAAAAGTGCAAATTAATATTTATCAAAAAAAGGAACACTTTGGGGTGTTTTTACAAATCGAAAATTATTTCGGAGTGCTTTTTTCAATAATTTTCAAGGTCAAAATTGTTTAAAAATGTTTTGATTAGCTCATCATTACTACAATTATTCTCTATATTTCGGCATCAAAAATAATTTGGGTTACGCGCTACGGATTGCGTTTATTTAAATTAGAGAACTCGCAACTCGCTAACTCGTAACCCGCAACTCACGCGAGTTATGAAACAAGTCATCCTATCACTCACACTCCTTTTGACCCTTACAGCCAATGCCCAAGAATCCCTCATCAATTACGTCAATCCATTCATCGGGACGGGCGGACATGGGCATACCTTTCCCGGTGCGACAGTGCCTTTTGGAATGGTGCAATTGAGTCCTGACACGCGGCTCGAAGGTTGGGATGGATGTGGGGGCTATCACTATACGGATGAGGTGGTGTATGGATTTAGTCATACGCATTTGAGTGGTACGGGGGTGTCGGATTATGGGGATGTATTGTTGATGCCGTTTACGGGTGCGGTGCAGTTTAATAATGGTGCGGATGGGGAAGCGGGCTATAGTTCGCCCTTTGATAAGGGGACGGAAATCGCGCAGCCGAATTATTATTTTGCTCACCTGACGGATGATGATATTGAGGTGGAATTGACCGCTACCGAGCGCACGGGGCTACACCAATACACATTTAAACGGAATGGAGAACGACAAATTCTGATTGACCTCATTCACAGAGATAAGGTGACGGATGCTTATTTGAAGCAAGTGAATGAATACGAAATTGAGGGTTATCGTCATTCGGATGCTTGGGCGCGACAGCAATTTTTATATTTCGTTATTCGCTTTAACCAACCTATACAAAATATTGATTTTCAAATTAATAAAAAAATAAATAAGAAAATTAGCGAAGCAAAAAATACCGCGATAAAAGCCGCATTAAATTTTGGTGAAATGGAGGGCGAATTGATGGCACAAGTCGCAATTTCGGCAGTGGATGTTGAGGGCGCAAGGAAAAATCTGGATGCAGAATTTGCGGATTGGAATTTTGACCAAACAAAAAAAGAAGGTCAAGAGAAATGGGAAAAACAATTGTCGAAAATCACCGTCGAAGACGATGACCGCGACAAAAAGACGGTTTTTTATACGGCATTATATCATAATATGATTGCGCCGAATCTGTATATGGATGTGGACGGGCGGTATCGCGGAACGGATTTGGAAGTGCATCAAAGCGAAGGACATACGCATTATACAATTTTTTCTTTGTGGGATACTTACCGCGCTACGCATCCGTTGTATACGATTATTGAGCCGGAGCGTACCAATGATTTTATCCAAACTTTTTTGAAGCATTATGAGCAAGGCGGTACGCTGCCAATGTGGGAATTGGCGGCAAATTATACCGAATGTATGATTGGCTATCATGCCGTTCCGGTGATTTCGGATGCGTATATGAAGGGGATTCGCGGCTACGATGCGGACAAGGCATTGGAGGCGATGGTGAGTAGTGCCAACGAGGAGCGACTGGGGCGCAAACGCTATCACGAAGAAGGTTTTTTGTCGGGCGAAGCGGTGGCGGAATCCGTCTCCAAAACGCTCGAATATGCTTACGACGATTGGACGATTGCGGTGATGGCGGAGACGATGGGTGAGCGCGAAGTGGCAGACGATTTTTATGCGAGCGCACAGTATTACAAAAATGTGTTTGACCCTTCGACGGGCTTTATGCGGGCGCGGCTCAACAATCGCTGGTTTTATCCCTTCGAGCCGTCGGAAGTCAATTTTAATTACACCGAAGCCAATGCCTGGCAGTACAGTTACTACGTGCCGCAGGACATCGCGGGTTGGATGGACGCGCTCGGCGGGGAGGCGAAATTGGAGGCGCATCTGGACGCGATTTTTGCGGCAGACAGCAAAACAACCGGACGCGACCAAGCGGATATGACCGGACTCATCGGGCAGTATGTGCATGGCAATGAGCCGAGTCATCACATCGCGTATCTGTACAATTACGTGGGCAAGGCGCACAAGACGCAGGCATACGTGCAGCGCATCATGGACGAAATGTATAGCAATGCACCCGACGGGCTTTCGGGCAATGAGGATTGCGGGCAAATGTCGGCTTGGCTGGTGATGAGTGCGATGGGTTTTTATCCCGTTGCGCCGGGGAGTGTGGACTATGCGATAGGCTCGCCGTGGCTGGATAAGGTGACGATTCATCAGGAAAACGGCAATGCTTTTACGATTGAGGCGAATCGGGCGGATGAGGCGGATATTTATGTGCAATCGGTCAGTCTGAACGACGCGCCGCATACACCCACTTACATCACGCACGCAGACATCACGCAAGGCGGTACGCTGACCTTCAATCTCGCTGCCCGACCCAATCCCGATTACGGAAAATCCCTTGCAGACCGCCCGATGACGAAGATTGACAGTCGGGAAGTGGTGGCGATTCCCGCAGTGGTGACGGGGGATAAGGCGTTTCCACATTCGACCAAAATAACGCTGGAATGTGTCACACCGGATGCGGATATTTTTTATACTTTAAATGACAGTAAACCAATGTCTTACGATGCGCCATTCGACATCAAAGAAGATACAAAACTAACGGTATGGGCAACGAAATCCGGCGCAATCGACAGTAAAAAAGCAACTTCTGAATTTCTGAAAATGGCAGAGTTTCGGGACATCAAACTCTTTACGGAATACGCCGACCACTACTCCGCCGGAGGCGATATGGCATTGGTAGATTATATTCGCGGTGGTGAGGATTTTCGGACAGGCGCGTGGCAAGGCTACCACGGCGTGGACTTGGTGGCAGTGATAGATTTAGGTGAAAAACAAAGCATATCAGACATCTCAACGGGCTTTCTGCAAGATGAAAATTCGTGGATTTTTATGCCTACTGAAGTGGAATTTTTTACGTCTAAAAATGGGAAGAAATTTAAGTCGGCGGGTAAGGTCGTCACTGACATTTCGCCGAAGGAGAAAGGTTCAATTATCAAAAATTATAGTGTTGAAACTTCCGGTAAAGCCCGCTATATTAAGGTGGTGGCTAAGAATCGTGGGGTGTGTCCGCCGTATCATAAAGGTGCCGGGGGGAAGTGCTGGATTTTTGTGGATGAGGTGGGGGTGCGGTAGAGCGAGAACTTTGTTTAACGTTAGCCACATATAAGTCATGCATTGTTATTTAAAGTTTTTACTCTATTTTTTTTACTTTCTCATTCATTGTATAATGAACAAATTGTTCCCCCAGTTCAGTTAGTACATATTGCTTTTCATCATCGAGTGCAGAAGTAAGACTCGTTTTTCTTTTTTTTGAGGGTTTTGCTTTTTTGAAATTTCCATAGTAATCTGTTTCTCTATACTGACGAATTATATGCCCAACACTTAAATCATGAATAACAAGCTTAAATAAATCCGCTTGAGGGGAATTCTCTCTTGTAGTCGTTCCATACAGGTTTAACCATATTTTGTATCTGGAAATGAATTGATTATCATAAATTTCTCCAATTACTTTGAAGTGTAAATCACTATACTTATCAATCCATTCGACAAATAATTTGATTACATCATCTGTTGTTATATTATTCCCAGAAGCATTTATTAGCAAATTGCGAATTAATTTTCTTTTGATTTCACTTTCTGCTGCCGACCAATCTCTAAAACACTTCTTGACGATGGATAAATATTCTGGACTTTCTAATCGTTCAAATACTTTTTCCTCTGTCATGTCAATACGACTCACAACTTCAAAAAGCGTTCTTCCAATTTCTTTAATTTCTTCTTCTTGAAGTTTTAGCCAAGTTTGAAGTACTTTTTGAAATGCTTCATTTTCTTTTTCAGACCAATAGTCAGAATAACCGCCGAGTGCACCACCTGCAAAAGGGATTAATCCTCCCAAAACTGATAACGCAAAGCGTGCCGCCTTGGAACCTACACCTCGGTTCAATGCTTCTTCAAGGTCTTTTCTTACCTTGTCTTTTTCCTCATTCTTCATTTTCTAAAAAGCTCCCCAACCATGTGTTATGTTAGAAGATGGGATATACTTTTTAAGCATGTGTTTATGGAATATCTCTTTTTGCGGTCCATGTTTTTTATCATACCAACTACATTCTACTTTGTCATCTTGGATGCTTACTATAGTCATCTCTGGACTCCCAGATTTAAGTACAACAGTATCTTCTTTTGTAAAATTATCCATTTTTTCTTTTTAATTGTGAGTGGCTTAAAAATATCCACATTGTGTGTATTTCTAATCTGATGTAACTTTCCAAGAAATCCAAATTCGAAGAGGTAGTTTCCTCAAAGTATACATCGTCTCCATAAATATGAGTGAAATAAACTATTCCTAATTACTAAACATTATAAACTTTCAAAAAGTTCCAATATTTGTACTTATTAGCTAAAAAATCAAATCCGAAAAGCCAGTCCCTTCAAAGTTACACATCGTCTGTGCAAATATAGGATAAAAGGGTTATTTTTCAAAGATGTGGGGGAGTTTTGTGTGGTGTGGGCGGATGCGTTACGCTACTTGCTTCCGCTTATCAATTCACGCAGTACCTTGACATTAATTTCCTCATCAAAAATGGCAGAAGTCGGAATTTCAAAACCTTCGA
>JAHDEO010000009.1:0-15297 GCA_020628725.1 Saprospiraceae bacterium | reverse complement strand
TTGACATTAATTTCCTCATCAAAAATGGCAGAAGTCGGAATTTCAAAACCTTCGATATAGGAGAAAAAGGTTATTTTTCAAAGTTGAGCGAAGCGTAGAAGCGTTCAAAAATAGCAATTTTGCTAATTTTTGCTTAATTTTAGCCGAAAATAAGTCATGGAAGCATTAAAGAAGACAACACCGGAACTCACCTTTGAACAATACCTCGTATTGGAGCAAGAGAGTGATGTGCGGCACGAGTTTTCCGATGGTCAATTGATGCCGATAGAAGCCACCACCAAAGCACACAACCGAATCAAACGTAATTTAATCCGCCAAATAGAAACCCCGACCTTCGATGAAAGTGCCTGTGAGTTATTTGATGAAAATGTATTGACACAACTAACGGAAGGTAAAAAATACGTATATCCCGACGTGGTTATCAGTTGTGACCCTGACGATACCGACCCCTTAATCGTGAAATCTCCAACGATTATTATTGAGATATTATCGCCTTCGACCAAAAAATACGACAAAACGGTAAAGTTTTTTGCCTACCAACGTATTCCTTCTATTCAACAGTGCATCTTTGTCGCGCAAGATAGCGTGGAGATAAAGTCTTTTGAACGTTCCGGGCAGCAATGGATTTTGACGACATTGGAAAGTTTAGAAGATACCTTGAATATACCTCACCTTGATTTGAGTATATCGCTTGCTGATGTCTATGCGAATATTTTTTAGAGGCTTGCCAAATCCGAAAAGCCAGTCCCCTCTGAGTTGCAAATCATCTCTGCAAATATAGGATAGAAGGGGTGTTTCTCAAAGAAGATAACCTCGGAAACACACTACTCAAGCATTCTTCTTGCAAATAGGATTGGGAAGTATCTTTTGGCTTAAATTCAATATTCCGCAAAGTATTGACTATCAAAATTTAAAATATTAATATTGTAAATTTAATAATGTGTGTTGGTGTTTAGGTTTGTATTTACTTCATAAATTTAGTAGTTTTGACGATTAGATCGAAAGCTTTTAAAATTAAATACATTTAATAATTTTTTCAAAATCAAATTAATTACCATGATTAAAAAAATGTTTTTTCTCGCTGTTATCTGCGTTTTAGCCGGTTGTCAAAAAGATGCGGTTCAACTCAATAGCAATAGCTTGTTTCTTCTGACAAACTAACTGATAGTTCAGATTATGGAGATTTTCTCTCAGAAGTTAATGATATGATTGCCCATCTAGGAGATCGTCATTTGGGTTGTGAAATGAGTAATGATAGGCAATTGAAAAATGGAGAAGGACTGGGCACATATGCATATCCTCTTACATCTGATATGAATCCTCTATTTTTGCCTACTTCTTCACTTCCTTGTCAACCGGGTATTCCTTACTTCATTTTTAGTCGTATCAATAGGCAGAATGGTATGTTTCTTTCAAATAATTACTCTGCTACTTTCTTTTTAGTTGCAAACCCCAGTTATAACAGTGAAGTTGATGTCCTTGATATCGATTGGGGATTAAATGGACAAAATGATGAAGTTTCTATCAGACGTTTTACAGTCAATAATATACAAATAGGTGAATCCAATTTGGTGACTTGTAAGGTGTTTTCAACGGATGATGAAGTGTCAGTTTATTTACAAGAAATGAAATTTGATTTTGAAATTTCATTAAGTCTTGGGACTGGTTTAGTTATTGAATATGGGTCAGGTTCCTCTTATGCCTGCACGAATACCGGACTCACTCCGATTGTTGCCCCCTAATTCAATTCCTATCGTTAAAATCTATCGGAATTGACCATTTTTGGGATATGGAGAAAACCTATGAGATTTTCAAAATCTCATAGGTTTCAATTGCATTTCAGTATTTTATAAAATTGGAAATCTAAAATTTATCGTATTTGTCCAATTAATGGATAACTTCGAAATATATTAATACGACAACTTACCGAATATACTTATCATAAAATTCCGTATAACCTTCATACATAAAATTCATGGCATCTTTTGCGACTTGTTTCTTTGGCGCAACTGTTTCAAATGCGTGATAGCATCCTTCAAATAATTTAAATTTAACGTGAATATTTGCGCGTTCCAATGCTTCCACATACGCTATCGTCTCATCCCGGAAAGGGTCGATACCTCCCACAAAAGTAAAGGTAGGCGGAAAGTCGGCATAGTCCGTATTTCTGGCGGGAGCTGCATAGTTTGGAATGGCTTTATTTTGCTGATGAAGGTCTTTTAAGTATAATTCCCAGCCAAGGTGGTTGGCAGCTTTGCCCCAGACCGGGCTTTCAAATTGTGATGATTCATTTTGATGGCGGTCATCAATCATCGGATAAATCGGCATTTGAAAAGCGATATTCACGTCTTTTGTATCTCTTGCTTTGAGGGTGACAGCAGCAGTCAAGCCGCCACCGGCACTTCGTCCTGCTACCATGAGTTTGTTGGTATCGATATTGATGATATCGGCATTATCTCTAATCCATAATAAAGTATCGTAACAATCATTGAACGCAGCCGGATAAGGTTTCGTTTGTGAATTTCGATAGCCCGGAGCAACAATCACACAGGGGCGTTTTGCAATGAACTCCTTCAACACATCGGCGACTTGCTCAGGATTACCGATGGCGTAACCTCCACCATGAAGATAGAGCATCACAGGGAGTTTATCCGTATTATTTTCCGGTCTGTAAATTCTGACCCGAATATCCGGACCGCCATGATTACTTTTTATCGACAATTTTTCGTTGATTAATCCTTTCGTAATCTTGCCCTCCGCTAATTTAAGGACTCTATTCAATAAACGAAATCCGGATTTTCTACTCAATAAATAGGTATATACATTCGCAGCAAAAGGAATGGATTTTAATTCGGGATGGAATTTATCTTTGGTCATTTTCATTTCACGATAGGTTTTAGTTCGTACAAATTTAAACACGTTTTTAGAGATGCTAACACCCTTATACGAAAGGTCTGTTTATTCAAAGTTACATATTATTCTTTGTAAATATTAGAGAAAAGGACTATTTTATCAAGGATGTGGGAGAATGCTGCGTCCAATCTGAACTAAAAATCGTGGCAACCGAATTATTGCGGATGAGATGATTGTGAAATGAGAATTGATTTGACGTTATTTAGTAACGTCAAATCAATTCAGGAATATCCAAATCAGAGGTTTTGTAAGAGGCGGTTTAGAATTATTCTTCTTATTCCTTTGCAGGGATGGGCAATTGATGAATGGAGTTTACTCATGCAAGACCAACAAAGGAATCTTTGTCTGATACCCCAAATTACGAGTGTGACTTTGCAAAAACAGCCGTTCAAAAATATTCTTTCTATGCGAATACATCACCACCAAATCAATCTCATTTTCCTTCACATATCGGTCGATGGCGTGTTCCATTGACTTATCTTCGAGCGATACCATTTCGATAAGTACGGCCGGTTCGGCATTTCCACCAAATACTTGTTCAAACATTGGCTCTTGTACCTTGTAGGCTTTATTTTTATCCTCATCAACATGTACAAAATGTACTTGTGCCTTGAATTTTTCGGCAAGATTCATTACCGTGTCAATTGGTGTGGCTTCAAGTGCTTCTTCATTATACGCATACAAAATCCGCTTAATATTGCGGTACTCTGCTACTTCTGGTACGAGCAAAACCGGACACTTAGAGCTTGCCGCCACAGTCGTCGCTACACCGCCAAAGAGTTTCTCCGAAAGACTATTTTCGCCCTTTTTACCCATTACAATCAGGTCATATTCTTCGCTACGATAATTGATAGTGGAAGCCGGAAATCCCATTTCCAATTCATAATCGACGGGTACAGATGCCAGTGATGTAGCGTCGAGTCCGGTAGTGGATTTTTCCACAAAAGGCTTCATATATTCCCTCGGATACTCGCCTACATGCTGGTCAGGGCGGATAAGCATCAGAGGTGTGTGTACGTTTGCCATAGTGCGATAGACATGTACGGCATCAATATGACTACCAAATTCTTTTGCCAATTGAACGGCGTATCTATAAGCATTTCCGGCTACGCTTGACAGGTCGGTTGGTACTAATATCTTTTTCATAAGTTGCTGAATTTTAAAACTTTGCAAAATTGCGATTTCGATATTTTCTTCATCAAAATCCTTATTGACATTGACAAATTTATCATCAATGTACAGGGCGGGAACTTCCTCGACTTTGCGCTTTAAAATCGCGTCAATGTCGTTATTATACTTCAATTTAGCTTCAATATCATGTCGTTTGAGCATAGCATTGAGGAGCTGCGTCAACTCGTGTTGTCGCTTACCGCCTACCCCCAAAATTTCTATGTTCAACATGATTCATCTTTTTTTGTACAATGGTGATTAATTCCGAAAATATGATGCACTACACACCAGCCCATCATCCCTTCCCACAAAATGAAAGTACACAAGAAAAACAGGATGTGTATTTTGAGAAATACCGCCGCTATCCCAATACCCATCATAATACCATAGCGGATAACTATATCAGCAATATTCATATTCGGTTCGAATGCAGGGTTGTGTTGTGGTATGTTAATTCTAATCTTCTTCATAGCTTTTTATTTAAATTGTGAATAATTGATTACAGCACAAATATCCGATGAATTAAGGCAGAAAAAAATGAGCGTGGTCAGAGTGGAAAGTGATTTAGATCATTTTTGAAACAACTCATAATGACTGTTTTACAGGCTGACCGTGAATACCGTAATGACTGCTTTAGCTGTCAGTCGCGGAAAAATTATTTTTGTATATTGTTTTATGTAAATAAAAATTATAATAAAAATATATTTGACAGCTAAAGCAGTCATTACAAAAAAAACTGCCGACTCATCACCGGCAGTTCACCAAAGTGTATCGGCGGTTGAGACTTGCCGATACTTTAAAGGTCCCTGTAACCCCAAAAATTTTTAAATTCCAATAATCAAGCACTAAATTCCAACAGAAATACCGCACAAATATGTTTGAATTGGAATTTGGTGCTTGAATTTTGGAATTTTTTACTGTGTGAAATGAATAATAATTACAATGACAAAGGTATATTTGTACGAAGAGGTATGAAATGATGTGTGTCAATCCGGCAAATGATATTGGTCATTTGACACGTTGAATAAATTATGGATTATTGTCCATTATAACTTACTCTTTGCATGTTCCTTAATTAATCTTGAACTTATTCGATGAATAACCAACAACAAAAAGGATTATATGCCGCTATTTTCAACACCGTTATTGACGGTGTGATTACTATTGATGAGCGCGGTGTCATTCAGACGGTCAATCCGGCGGCGGGAGAGTTGTTTGGTTACACGGCAGCGGAGATGATTGGGCAAAAAGTCAACATGCTCATGCCTGAACCTCACCACACTGACCACGACGGCTATATTCACAATTATAAAACAACAGGCGAGCGAAAAATAATAGGTATTGGGCGCGAGGTTATGGGAAAGAAGAAGGACGGTACAAAATTTCCTTTTCGTTTAGCAATTAGCGAAGTACAAACAGAAGTTGGTAAAATATTTACGGGTATCATCCACGACCTCACCGAACAAAAACGCGCCGAAAACCGCATTTTAGAGATGAACCGTGATTTGGAAAAACGTGTAGCTGAGCGCACCGAAGAACTCTCGGATGTCGTCAATAAACTCATTCAAACCAATAAAGAACTCGAAGCCAAAGAGCGTGAACTCCTAAATTCTCTCGAACGCGAGCGCGAACTTGGCGAACTCAAATCCCGCTTTGTTACCACCGCTTCGCATGAGTTTCGTACACCCCTCACGACTATAAAATCTTCTGCCTCGCTCATCAGTCGCTACACCGAACCCGGCACCGAAGAAAAACGCGAAAAACACGTCCAACGCATCCAATCTGCCGTAGTCAATTTGACGGGTATTCTCAATGATTTCCTTTCCTTGAGCAAACTCGAAGACGGGAAAACTAAATCTGAAGCCCACGATTTTAGTCTCACAAATTTGTGCAGCGAAGTCATCGAACATATTGGTACAATTCTCAAAAAAGACCAACAAGTCGTTTTAATTAATAATATAAAAAACAAAAATGTACACGCCCACGAACGTTTTATACGTAATGTGATGATTAACCTCCTCTCCAATGCCTCCAAATATTCCGGTGAGGGCAAAACGATTATTTTTAAGGTAGAAAATGATGACAAAACCATTCGGTTTTCCGTCAAAGACGAAGGCATCGGTATCCCCGCAGATGAACAACAACACCTTTTTACCCTATTTTTTCGCGCCAATAATGTCTCCAATATACAAGGCACAGGCTTGGGGCTGAATATCGTAAAACGCTATCTTGAACTCATGGACGGTACGATTGATTTTGAAAGCGAAGAAGGTGTGGGAACTAAATTTCGGGTGAGCGTGCCGATTTGATTATCAACCACTAAGGACACGAAGGCTAAATAGACGTGAAAGGAAATGAAGATTTCTAAAAAATCAATTTGATGTAGAGAAAATTCATGAATTTTCTCTACATCATAATAAAATTTCTTTCAATACCTTGTGTTCTTTTGCGTTAATTTGGTTTTCGTGTCCTTAGTGCGCTTAGTGGTTAAAAAAATATCATATGAAAAAAATCTTAATCATCGAAGACAACCCTGAAATCCGCGAAAATCTCGCCGAGATTCTCGAACTCTCCGACTATGAGGTCACGACGGCGGAAAACGGTATAATTGGCGTAACCAAAGCTACCGAAGTCTTGCCCGACCTCATTTTATGTGATGTGATGATGCCCGAACTCGACGGCTTCGGCGTATTGAGAATACTTGGCAAAAATACCGCGACGATGAATATTCCCTTTATTTTTCTGACGGCAAAAGCGGAAAAGGCTGATTTTCGTAAAGGCATGAATCTTGGTGCAGACGACTACATCACCAAGCCATTTGACCATACGGAATTGCTCGAAGCCGTTGAGATGCGTTTGAAAAAAGGGGAGATTTTGAAACAGAATTTTGAACAAAACGCCGCCGGACTCAGTGATTTCATGGCAGAAGCCCGCGGACGTGAAGCTCTTACTCATCTTGCCGAAGAACGCGAAACACGCAAGTATGACAAGAAGGCAACGCTCTACGAAGAAGGACAATATCCTAAGGTGGTGTATTTCGTCAATTCCGGGAAAATCAAGGGCAGCCAATCCGACGATTACGGTAAAAGTCTTACCACTAACCTCTACACAGCAGGCGACTTCATTGGAGTTACTGCCCTCATCAAAGACCAACCTTATGAGGAAACTGCCGAAGTCATGGAAGCCGCCGAGTTGAGCATCATTCCTAAAGATGAATTTCTCGACTTGCTCTACACCAACCGCGATGTGTCGCACCGATTCATCCGTATGCTTGCGAATAATCTCGCCGAAAAAGAAGCCCAACTCCTCCACCTTGCCTACGATTCTGTGCGTAAGCGTGTAGCGGATGCCCTTGTGCGCCTACAAGAAAAATACGATAATGACTCCGCAGAAAATTTCTCAATTTCACTTCTGCGGGATGACCTCGCCGCGATAGTCGGTACGGCAAAGGAAACCGTGATACGTACTTTACGCGATTTTAAAGCTGATGAACTGATTGATATTCAGGGAAGTACGATTACGATTTTGGATTTGGAGGGATTGAAGGAGATGTATAATTGAGTTAGGTGTTTTTATGTTTTACCCTCATTGAATTATAATGATTATAAACGGTATTAATAAAACTCAGGATGATTCCGATACCTACAAATATGTAGAATATCGTAAATATCTTCCCGCCGTCTGTCTGCGGCGAGAAATCACCGTAGCCTATCGTTGTCAATGTTATCACCGAAAAATAAATGGAGTCTATCCAATTCCACCCTTCCAAATAGTGAAATATGACGCTCCCAAATGCGATGATTACTGCAGTGGTGATGAGCAAGTCTTGATATTCTTTGTCCTTTAAAAAGGAAATTAATGTTCTGGTTAATAGCATTTTGTGTGAAAATATTTTTGATTATTTGATTTCAAATATGATATAAAGTTTATTTTATTTGTATTTTCATAGGCTGACTGTTTGTTGTTAATAATAACCCAAACTTACATACATAAAACACGGATTACCATGAGATAAATCAACTTTAAAAATGATATTGGTCAATATTTAGTGGTTCAAAAACTTTTAGATAACACGTATAAAAATGCCCTGCATTTTCCAAAATGGAAGGCAATTTTTATATACAATTTTGTAAATTAAGGTTTAAAATTCTTATTTTGAGCCGGCTTGCCTTAACAACTCCACACATGTTTAAAATTTGGCACCTATGAGAAAAGTACTACTCATTGAGGATAACCAAAATATAAGAGAAAATATTGAAGAGCTTCTGGAGCTTTCAAACTATGAAGTAATGACCGCCAACAACGGACAGGAAGGCGTAGAGGCTATACAAAGCAGAAAACCCGACCTAATTTTATGTGATGTCCACATGCCTAAAATGAATGGTTATCAAGTGCTTGAATATGTCAAATCAAAACCCACTGAGATTCCATTCGTTTTTATCACTTCAAGTTCACAAGAAAAGGATATTAAAAAAGGCGTACTTTCCGGCGCAGATTCTTATCTGATTAAGCCTTTTGAAATAGAAGATTTACAAAACACTATTATAAAACTATTGGGCTGAATTTATATTTTAATTAATTAATTTTCAGGTTATTAAAAATTGTAAAAAAAATAATTAACTCGCGTACTACAAGCACTTTTACATTTTACATTTCAAAAAAAATATATGGAAACTTCGTTCCATGATGAATATGAAGATGCGCTTCTCGGAGTGATGTTTCAGCACGCCACTGTCGGTATTATAATGGCTAACGAAGCGGGCATTATTATCCGTTGCAACCCTTATGCAGCCCGGATGTTTGGATATGAAATTGATGAATTGGTGGGTGAACAAATTGAAATTCTAATTCCTGATAATCTTCGTACAACACATTTGGAGCATCGCAAATCTTATCACAAAAACCCCGTTCCCAGATATATGGGAGTCGGCAGAGAATTGTTTGCCAAGCGCAAAGACGATAAGCAATTTCCGGTGGAGGTGTCGCTTAGTTACGCAGAAGACGGTGGGCAAAAAATTGTAATCGCTGTAGTGAATGACATCACTGTACGCATAGAAAAAGAAACAAAATTAGTAGCAAAACGCACCAAAGAACTGGCAGAAAGTCGGGCAAAATTATTGGATGCTCAAAAAGTAGCACAGTTGGGATCTATTGAATATGACCTTGTTGAGGATGTTTTTCGTGGTTCCGAACAATTGTACAAAATTCTTGAGTTGGACTCAACAGACCCCATGACATTTAAAAAATATAAAAGCTACTTACACCCTGATGACAGTGAGCATGTTCATGCTAAAATAGCCGAAGCCAAAGAAAAAGGTCAGTTATTTGTGTCTGAACACAGAATTATTACGGAAAAAGGAAATGTCAAACATATATATACGAGAACAAGTAATATCATTAAAGATGCCGAAGGCAAACCCATTGAGCGAAGGGGCATTGTACAAGATATAACTGCTCTCAAAACTATGGAAAGCGAGCTTAGAGAAAAGCAAGTCCAATTAGAAAAAGCCTTAAAAAAGGAGCAAGAACTGAGCGAATTGAAATCAAGATTTGTATCTATGGCTTCCCATGAATTCCGAACACCTTTGACGACTATATTGTCCTCTTCCCGTCTCGTCGAAATGCATCTTGAACGCGGAAATCTCGATAAATACCAAAAGCATTTGAGCAATATTCAATCGGCGGTCAAAAATCTGACTTCCATTCTCAATGACTTTTTATCTTTGGAAAAATTGGAATCCGGCAAGGTGCAGTTTAATCCTGAACCGGTAAATTTAAGTGAATTTGCATCGGCTGTATTGGAAGAAATAAATCTATTAGTTGCTGATAATCAAAAAGTTAAATACATTCATTCCGGCGATAAAGAAGCAAATATTGACCAGCATCTCGTCAGGAATATTTTGATTAATTTACTGTCCAATGCCGTAAAATACTCACCTAATGGAAAGGACATTGATTTGCATATAGATAGAAAAAAATCAAGCCTTGTCATAAAGGTCAAGGACAGAGGAATCGGTATTCCCGAAGAGCAGCACGAACAGATGTTCGGGCGATTTTTTCGGGCGGATAATGCCTCCAACATCCAAGGCACAGGTATCGGCTTGACTATCGTAAAACGCTATCTGGACATCATGCAAGGCAGTATCAGTTTCAAAAGTAAACTTAATCTGGGAACGACATTTATTGTGGAAATTCCGCAGTAATTCGGGTTGCGAGTTGCGGGTTACGAGTTGGTTAAACACACACAGAAAGAGATAATCTTAGAGTTTATTTCTCTTGCCAAATGTTACTACCCGCAACATCTAAGAACCCGCAACCCGCAACTCATAACCCATTAACTCTCAGCGAAAAACGCCTTCACCTTCGCTACCTTTTGATTCTCAGTAATGCTATCTGCCACCTGCACATCCAGTAGAATATCGTCCAGATTTTTGTAGCCTTCGATGAATTTTTGCAAACCCACTTTTGCCTCTGCCGGTCCCATGACGAATAGTTCGTCGCTGTTTTCTACCGCTTCACAAATGGCTTTGTAATAGGCTTTTTCTTGTTGTTTTCTGCGTTGTAAATGCTTACTTTCAGAGGTCTTTTCCATTGGTCCCCACGGCACTTTGGAGCGTGAGCCACCCTTGAGATGATAATCTTCGATATTGGAAGCGATGATATTTTTCGTTACTTTTTTGCCTTCTAATTCAATGATATTGGCATGGTCAAAGTCTAACCAAATTCCTGTTTGCTTCATCTTTTTCTTTTTTTAAAATTTATGAAAAAATAAATATATTCTCGTACCGACGACTTTAGTCGTCGCGGGATTCCGAGCCACCTGACGGCTAAAGTCGTCAGTACGGAAAACATCCTTACTCCATTTCAATGTGTAGTTCACATGAGCCATTATACACTTCATACTCATAAATATCCGGTAAAGTAGTCGCTTTGCCTTTTTCATCACATACGATTAAATCGTATCTAATTTTCATCTTCGTACCAACGGGGGCATGATAATAAATCCGCCACGCATCCGCCTCACTCACACCTATACAACCATTGGAATAGGCTTTACCGAGCGTTTCGGGATTGGTGGTCGGGTGAATAGCTTGCCCATACGAGCGTCCGTTGATTTTGGGATGTAAAAACGGAATTTGAGGAAGCAAGGTACGCCGCCCATCGTCGCGCTTTGTGCTTGTATAAGTATGTGAATCAACGGGATTCATATACGTTGGGTTTTTATTTATCCAATTGATGTATCCCTCGCCATGCTTTGTCCGCAGGTCTTCTTCTCGTTTGGTGACTTCCCAATATCGTGTATTATTTTGCCCCACACGTACCGAAAAACTTGCGATTTCGTTTTCATATTGAATAACTCGCAATGTATATTCGGGAATATTGACATCTATATAGGTGTTTTTTTGGTCGCGGATAAGTTGCTGTGTTTCGCGGTGTGCGGGTATGCGTATGCGTTCCCCTTTTCCGAAAATCACAATCTGCGACGGGTCGTAAATGAATTGATTTTGGGCTTTCGTATAGTAATAATCCGTATGAGCTAAGCGGTCAATTATCCAAGGATTGGCATGTACAAGAAGGTGTTCGGTTAGCTCATAGGGCAATGCCGAATTGAGCGTAGCCACCAACTTTTCCATGAACTCAAAATAATCTTTCATGCGGATATCGCGCTCTACTTCTACCACTATTTTGTTGTGCTTGACGCTTACATTTTCGATGTTTTCGAGTGGCGTTTTCGACAAATCATCTACCTTATCGCAGGCTGCCATACACAGCGCAATACACAAAAATGCGATACATTTAATTGCTGTGATTTTCATAGTACTTTGGTTGTTTAGATTAATTTAAGGCAGCCTACTCGCCGGACATTTAAAAATGTCAGACGAGTCAGGCTTGCACTCTCCAAAATTTATTTAATTGTTTATCAGAACAATATATCAACGTTTATTTTCTTATACAATAGGTTCTTATCCACATCAAGCATCACATTATTCTCAATCATCAGCTTGACATATTCGCCGTTATTTTTGCGGATTAAATATTTTTGCGGATTGCGCCAGCGAATGTTATAGGTGTGTGTAAGGTGATAAGTGTTGAGTTCGGGCAGAATATAAGCCGTGCCTTCAATGACCTCTTCTCCAATTGCCGCAAGCTCGGTAGTAGGTGTCGCTTCAAATTCACTGATACTCATACTTTCATCGAATATAATCATACCGTCCACGCGATCTGCCCAAGCATTGACCGCCGACCAATTAAGGCTCTCCCAACGTTCGTAAGTTATCCATTCATCGCTAAAGTAGGACTCAAATTCAGTCTGATTTTCGGCGATATATTTATACAATGCTGCGCTACTATCAAATTCCAATTTGAGTGTACCTTCCAAATAATTCAATTCGAGTCTGTCCGGTTTTGGGTTGTTATATTTGTAAAAGTTGTAAGTATTTTCTTCGTCACCCAGTAGGTTTATATTGACATATTCTTTGTCATTAACTTTTGAAATCCAAGCTTTTATAGGTATTGGTTGTGGTATCTGTTCGCCATAGTCTTTGTACAAACGCCAGAGTATGAGTGCTTCTCCATTGCCCCAATCCAAGACCTGAATTTCACCTACAGGTAGTTTGTAACTTTCATCATTGGTGCTACTCACCACCCATTCTCCCAAAAGATTTTCAGGTACTTCTGTCATAGGTTTTTCCGTAATCGGATACTTAGAATCGTATAAATCACAGGCACTGATAGTGAGGATAATTAGCGTGATAAAAAGTATATTTCTCATCTTTATGTATTTTGAATTGTATAAAAATTATCGTGTTTGTTATACATTCAAAAATCCAATAAAATATTGGTTGAAAAAATGATGTAAGTCAGGTTGGAAGGTGATTTAGGTTAGTATTTTGGAGAAGGAACAAAATAAAAATTGCGTACACTTTGCAGTCGTTTATCCCCGTTCGATAAACTCATTATTTGCAAAGTGTAACGCAATTATCTACGAAAAAGAATTAGCCTATTTTGAATATTCATGTTGTAAAATGGAGCAAAACAGTTCATTTTCAGAAGTACCACCGGCTTCCCAAATATCCAAATTCTTAATGGTGGTGACTGCGATTCCTGCCAATGCTTCATTGGTCAAAAACGCCTGATGTCCGGTCATCAATACATTTTTAAATGACTTCAATGTGTAATACATTTCATCCTGAATAATGGTATTTCTATGGTCAAAAAAGAACAAACCCTTCTCCCGTTCATACACATCAAGGCAAGCACCGCCAATGTGTCCGGTTTTCAAATTTTCAATCAATGCTCTTGTATTGACGATGCCGCCTCTGGCGGTATTTACCAAAATTGCTCCTTTTCTCATCGTCGCAAACTCCTCAAAACCAATCAAATATCTTGTCTGTTCGTTTAATGGGCAATTCAAACTGATGATGTCGCTCTTCCTCAATAATTCTTTTTTGGAAACGTATTCCAAGCCGACACTTGTTGATTTCGGGTGCTTCTCAGGATCGTGAGCAAGCAATTTACAGCCAAAACCATTCATAATTTTGGCGAAAGCAAAACCAATACTTCCCACACCGATAATCCCGACGGTTTTGCCATGCAAATCAAATCCCACCAAGCTATCCAATCGAAAATCCTGCATCTGCATGAGTAATTGTGCCTCGTACAATTTGCGGTTGAGCATCAGGAGCATCGCCGCACCATGTTCAGCAATCGCGTAAGGCGAATATTCGGGAACATGAGCAATTCTAATACCCAGTCGTTCCGCAGTTTCCAAATCAACATGGTCGTAACCCACCGTCCGAAGCGCAATAAAACGCACACCCAAATCGACAAGTCGTTCCAAAATCGGTGCCGAGGCATCATCGCTTGAGCGCAATGCTACTGCATCGTATCCGGCAGCCAAGTCAACATTTTCCAAACGCAATGGCTTTTCGGTGAAGGTCAAATCATGTTTGTTCGATGCGGCTTCTTTCAAAAAGGGTTTATCAAAATTGTATGAACTGAATACTAGTGTTTTCATATGTTTTTATTTATGTGTTTGGTTATAAATAATTGGTTTTAGAAACATGATTTGTAGGGACAGAGCATGACCTGTCCCTACAAATCATGTGAATTTATTACAATTTCCCTTCACGCATATCGCGCCCCAAATCATACAAAACCGTCATGTAGTACAACATGAAAATCAATCCAATAATCCCAATTGTCAAAGGAATCCAATACACAAGCGTGTTGAATTTCATGGGATGCGTCACCCTTCCCCAATCTACCGGAGGGCGTTGAATCGGGTTGTCACTTGCCTTCGCGGTAGTCGCATTTTTAATGTAATCAAGGATACTTGCGAGTTCATCGTCCGTGACCGTTTGGTTGGGCATGATGACCTGATTATACTCTTGAAAAAGCGCGACAGCCGTAGCATCACCAGCTTCAACCATTGCTTGTGAACCTTTTACAAACTGATAGACCCACGCACTGTCGCGCCGTTCATTAATCCCGCTCAATGCCGGACCGACGAGCTTTTGATGTAGGTTGTGGCACGATTTGCAATTCTTTTTAAATAATGCCTCGCCCGTCATCGGCTCTTCGCCCAACATTAATAAGGGATTGGTTAGTAATGCTATGAAAAAGAATATTTTTATAATATATTTCATACTTGTTCTCTTTTCAATTTATTGATGTCATTGATTAATTGGCGAATAGAACGCTCGTCCGTACCATTATATATACCTCTGATTTTACGGTCTTTATCCACCAAAACCACATTTTCGGAGTGAATAAAATCCGTCGAATCCCCCGCGCCTTCGGTGGCAGAAAGGTAAAACCCCTTCCGCGCCAATTGGTACAAATCCTTTTTTTCTCCTGTCAAAAAATACCATTTATCGTGATTCACGCCATAGCGGTCTGCAAACCATTTCATACGCTCCGGCTTGTCGCGTTTTGGGTCAACGGTGAAGGACAACAACTGCACCTCTTCATCATTCCGGTAATAATCATGCACTGTCACAAGGTTGCGTGTCATCTGTGGACATATCGAAGGGCAACTCGTAAAAATGTAATCCACGACCCATATTTTTTCCGAAATATCTTGGTCAGAAACTACCTCGCCGAGTTGGTTGGTAAATTCAAATGACGGTACGGTATGTACGCGCTCGCCATCCGGCGTTTGTACTTTTTCGCCGTAAACGGGCAAGGGAATGACATCATTCGTCAAGCGGT
>JAHDEO010000401.1 GCA_020628725.1 Saprospiraceae bacterium | reverse complement strand
TTTCCTGTATATCTAAACAAGTCATACAACCCATATCACGAAAACAACTACTATTCTTTAGAATATTCTTCGAAGAATAAAAATATCTATCTATCATAATTATGAGATTGACGAAGGCAATACTGACGTTTACAATTTTATTTTCATATTTGGGAGGGCTGCATAGTCAAGTGTATATTAGTGAGATAGTAGCGGATAATGAGACTATATTAGCCGACGGTGCAGGTGACTATGAGGACTGGATAGAATTGCGAAATACTTCCAATACTGCGATTAATCTGGAAGGCTGGTACTTGACAGATGATCCCGGTGACTTAACTAAATGGACGTTTCCTGCGACTACGATTCCGGCGAATGGCTATCTCATCGTATGGGCATCAGGTAAATATCCAACAAGTCTGAATAATGGCTTGCACACCGATTTTTCATTAGAAAGTAACGGTGAATACCTCGCTCTCGTGATGCCCGACGGAGCTACGATAGCCAATGATTTTACCTATCCCGCTTTAGCAGAAGATGTAAGTTACGGGCTTTTTTCCGGCTCAGATAATAACTATGCCAATGATGGTAATTTTGTCCCACTTGCTAATCCAACCCCCGGTTCGGCAAATACCAATGCCCTCGAAGCTCCTGTCGAATTTTCAGCTGACGGACGTTTTTTTAGAACTGCTTTTACGGTGACGCTTTCCACAACAGTTCCCGGCGGCACGATTCACTATACTACGAATGGTAGCACTCCAACTGCCAGCTCTCCCGTTTACAGTTCCCCAATTTCGATTGGCTCTACGACTCAGCTCAATGCCATCGTTGCATATGCAGGTGGAGGTACGAGTCCGGTCAAGATTGAACGTTATGTTAGAATAGCGAGTGATATTTCCAATGCAGATTCCGATTTGCCGATTATTCTGATAGAAAGTTATGGCGATACCATAATCCGAGATGCCCAAACAACTGCCTACGCTTCCTTCATAGAACCCGATGCTTCCGGGAGAGCACAGACAACGGATGCACCCATTTATTCCGGTCCCATAGGAATTGGAGTTCGCGGTAGTTCGTCTTCCAGTTTTCCTAAACAACAATTCAAAGTAGAAACTTGGGATGAAAATAATGAGGAAATTAATGTAGAAATACTCGGTATGCCTGCCGAGTCGGACTGGGTCTTGTATGCACCTGGACGCTTTGATAGAGTTTTAGTTAGTAATCCATTTATGTATGAACTCTCTCGTAAAATGGGCTACTATGCACCACGCACTCAATTTGTCGAGGTTTATCTCAATCAAGATGGTGGAAATATCAATGCCGATGATTACTTGGGGTTATATATTTGGACAGAAAGCATCAAGCGTGATAATGACCGTGTGGACATCAAGAAACTTGAACCAACAGATAACAATGCCCCCGAAGTGACCGGCGGATATATGTTTAAAATTGACAGAGACCCCACATGGACGACTACCAACGGTCAATACATTGTAGAAGATTACCCCGGTCTCAATGCTACCACAGCACAACAAACATACTTTAGGAATTACATTCAAGACTTTGAAAACGCCTTATATTCTGCCAATTGGCTCGACCCAAATACAGGTTACAAAAGTTATCTCGACCTCGACTCATGGACTTGGGAACACATGATGCGTATTCTCTCTAAAGACCCGGATGGTTTGCGACTAAGTAGTTATTACTACAAAGAAAGAGAAGAACCGATGAATGCCGGACCACTTTGGGATTTTGACCGCACCCTCAACTCCGACGATTGGCGCGATGATGTAGCTAACGAATGGTTTTATAATGTAGATAATAATCGCGTCGATTTCTTTGAATTTAGTTGGTGGAGCAGAATGACAGAAGACCCTGATTGGCGTGTGGAATGGCACGACAACTGGTTTGAGCAACGACGCGAAGGTTGTCTTCAAACAAGCGTTGTTTATGGTGTCATCGACAGCCTTGCAGCGATTATACAAGAAGCAGCAGCCAGAGACAATGCTCGTTGGTCGAGTACGAATGGTTACGGCTACCGATATAATGGCGGACTATCCGGCGAAATACAAGCCCTCAAAAACTGGCTCAATAGCCGTATGAATTGGATTGATAATCAACTCGTTCCCAATCCCGCATTTTCTCCGATGGAAGGTGTGGTCTCGCCGGGTACTTCAGTTACACTGACCAATACTTATGGCGCAGGTACGATTTATTACACCACCGACGGCACCGACCCGCGTTTGCCCGGAGGCGGTTTGGCTCCCAACGCCGTTCAATACACCGGACCTATTCCCATCAATGGTGCGACTGCGATTTCTGCACGTATTTATGTCAATGGACTTTGGGGCAACCAACTCCAATCCCCGTGGGGCGCGATTTGTACCCAGCGTTACCAATTACCACAGGATTATTCGGATATTATGATTAATGAAATCATGTATCATCCCGGAATTGCCTGCGGTGCGTTCACGCCCGAATTGGACTATATCGAAATTCTCAATGCAGGTAATACCACCATTGACATGAGTTTTGCAAAATTTACGGATGGCATAAAATTTACCTTTCCATTCGGTACTTCTCTCTCTCCTAATCAATTCTATGTCATTGCAGAAGATAAACCCATTTTTGATGCACATTACAGTGCCACCGCAGATGCCCAATACAGCGGCACATTGAGCAATAAAGGCGATTCACTCGTCCTGAAAGATATTGAAAATAACATCATCGACCTCGTTTATTTTAATGATAAAAAGCCCTGGGACGAAGCCCCCGACGGCGATGGTCCTTCCCTCGAATTGCTCGACCCGTCACTGGATAATAACGACCCTTTAAGTTGGTTTCGTTCCGACAATGCCTGTGGCACACCGGGCGCGCCCAACAGCCGCCTGTGTGCGAGTGCAGCTACGCCAATTGTCATTAATGAGATCAACTATAATTCGCCAAGTTCGCCCAATTCCGGCGATTGGGTCGAATTATACAATCCCAATGCGAGCGCGGTAGATATTTCTAATTGGGAATTTTATGATGGTAAAAGCCAATTTATCATCCCTGCGGGAACAAGCATTCAGCCGGATGAATATTTGATTCTCACGGAAGATGCAGCCGCTTTCGGTGCTTTATTTCCTCATTTAAATACCAATCAATATATCGGTAATTGGATTTTTAGTTTGGATAATGGCGGGGAACGCATTACCCTGTTTGATACCAATAAATGCATTTCGGATTATGTTATTTATGACGATGACATGCCCTGGGACACCATTCCCGACGGCAATGGACCAACGCTCTCACTCATCAATCCTTATAATGGATTGGATAACAGCCTGAGTACTTCATGGGCATCTTCTTCCAACATCAACTCCGCTTACGGTACGCCCGGACGCGAAAACACACCTTGTTTGGAGAATAGTCTTGTAATTCCCAATTTGATTTGTGCCGGTATTCCTGTGGAAATAAAAGTCGATGTAGCGCATAGCGACATGACTTATACATGGTTTGTATCGGGCGGAACACCTGCCAATTTTACAACAGATTCCGAAACCATCACTTGGAACAATCCCGGCACATACAATGTACAATTAATTACCCGATGGTTTGAATGTAGCAAAGTGTACAACCAAACCATCACTGTAGAAGACTGCAACACTGCACCACTCATTATAGATGATAATTTTTCTACTACGGAAGAAAATATGCTATCGGGCAATGTCATGATTAACGACAGTGACCCTGATGGCGACAATATTTTGGTCAGCACCACACCAATCATTAATCCTTCCAACGGAACGCTTGTACTCAATGCTGACGGTACATTTGACTACACGCCAAATCCTGATTTTTACGGTACAGATAGCTTCACCTATGAGGCTTGCGACGATGCCAGCGTAGGAACGGTCATTACCACACCGGGCAGCTTTTCCGGCGAAGTAGCATCAGGCGCAGATGATGTAGAGGAACTTACGACAGGTGTTATTGACGTGACGAGTACCGACTTGGATTTGATGGAAGATAGTCCGAGTATCTATACTGCTGTCGGTATCCGAATCACCAATATTAGTGTACCGCAAGGCGCAACGATTACAAATGCCTATTTGGAATTTGTGGCAGATGAAGCGCAAAGCGTAGCGACCTCATTGACCATCAAGGCAGAAGCGACAGGCAACGCGCTCGCTATTCCTACAACTGCCTACGCATTGACCAATAAAAATAAAACGAATGCATCGGTTGCATGGGCAAACCTACCTGCATGGACAATAGGTAATGCCTATCAAAGCGCAGACATCAGCACGGTCATACAAGAGTTGGTCAATCGTGGCGATTGGTCGAGTGGTAATGCCATGACTTTTATCATCGAAGGCTCAGGCACACGTACCGCCGAATCGTTTAACGGAACGGCTCCGCCAAAACTATTCATCGACTACGAAACCACTTCACCGGGCAATCAGGCGAGTGCATCTATTTGTGAAATGGCTGTTGTGACGATTAATGTTGCGCCCGTAAACGACGCGCCTATCGCCATCAACAGCACAGCAAGCACCAACGAAGACAATCCCCTCAACGCAAGTGTGCTTTCCAATGTAACGGAAGTGGATGGCGATGCACTAATCATGAACACTACGCCGATTTCGGATGTGTCGAATGGTACATTGACCCTCAATTCAAATGGAACATATAGTTACGTACCCAATGCGAATTTTTCCGGTACAGATAGTTTTACTTACGAAATTTGTGATGATGTCGTACCTGCGCTTTGTACACAATCAACAGTAACGATTACGGTAAATTCTATTAATGATACGCCTATTGTTCAAAGTGATTTTTATCAAATACAAGAAGATAATGCGGTTTCTGATAATATATTGATTAATGACAGCGATGTCGAAAATCACACATTAAGTCTCACAACTACTCCCGTTTCAAATGTAAGCAATGGCACAGTCACGCTTAATGCCAATGGTACATTCACCTACACCCCTAATGCGGACTTTTTTGGTTTCGACACATTTACTTATGAAGTGTGTGATAATGGCTCGCCTGTCGAATGTAATACGGCAACGGTTAATATCAATGTTATCGGAGAAAATGATGCCCCAACTGCCGTAAGTGACACAGAATCAATTACAGAAGATACACCATTAAGCAGTAATGTACTCACAAATGATAATGATATAGATGGTGATAATCTCACAGTGAATGCCACCCCGATTTCGGATGTTACCAACGGTACATTGACCCTCAATTCAAACGGAACATACAGCTACATACCCAATGCAGATTTCTTTGGTACGGATAATTTTACTTATGAAATTTGTGATGATGCAAATCCTGCATTATGCACACAGGCAACAGTAACCATCACCGTAAATCCGGTCAATGATGCGCCTATTGCCAATGATGATATTTTGGAAGTGGCTGAAAATACGATGCTGTCCGATAATGTCATTTTGAATGATACCGAACCCGACGGCGATGCCCTCGGCGTTAATATAACACCAATCAGCTCTCCGGCGAATGGTACGCTCATTTTGAATGCTAACGGTACATTTGATTACATGCCAAATACAGCTTATATCGGTGCAGACAGCTTCGTGTACGAAGTCTGTGAATTAACAAGCAGTAATGCGAATGTCATAGACGCAAATATCGCTACAGGCACAAACGACATCGAAGAACGCGCCTCCAACGGCTCTATCCTGACAAGTGATGCAACGTTGGATATGGTCACCAAAGGCAATACCACCTACACCACAGGGCTTCGCTATACCAATCTCAACATTCCCGCAGGAGCAACTATTACCAATGCCTATTTGAGCATCAATGCAAACGCAAGCACCAACGATGCCTCTACGCTCAATATCGCCGCACATGATACGGGCAATGCAGGCGCATTCTCCACAGCAGCATACAGCCTGACGGGTCTGCCAAAAACAACCGCAGTCACTTGGTCGAATGTACCCGCATGGACAGCAGGTGCTACTTATAATACACCTGATTTATCGGCGGTTATCCAGTCGATTATCAATCGTGCTGATTGGTCGTCGGGCAATGCTATGAGTTTCATTATCGACGGTAGTGGTACGCGTCGTGCTACGTCTTTTGAAGGTGGCAATGCGCCGCAATTGCACATTGAATACGAACTCTTCCTTTGCGATACAGCTACGGTCAATATCAATGTGGTACAACCTTGTATCGACCTCGAATTATACGCTTGGCTCGAAGGTGCTTACGACCCGACTACAAGCGAAATGAATACCACACTCAATAACAGTCGCGGCTTGCTACCCGGACAAACGCCAACCAGTAATCTCGCTACACCCACACCTGCCGGACAACCATACAACGCTGCCCCCTGGAATTATACAGGCACAGAAGGTGCAGGTTGGACAGATGCAGATTACACCACAGATGTAGTGGATTGGCTCCTCATCGGCTTCCGCACGGGAACGGATAAAAATACAGAAGTTGCCCAAACCGCCGCTTTATTGCACAGCAACGGTATGATGACCTTCCCCGACAGATGTGCGCTGACTACGGCGATGGGTACTTCATTTTACATTGTCGTAGAGCATCGTAATCATATTGGTGTAATGACGCCGCAGTTCGTAGATGTGGTTAATAATGAATTGATACACGATTTCAGATTTGCAGACAGCTATCGCGATGTGACGAGCTTTGGACAAAAACAACTCCCGACAGGCGAGTGGGTGATGTTTGCCGGAGATTCTGACCAATCTGATTTCCCAAGTTATGATATTAACGGAACGGATAAGACAATTTGGTTTGATAATAATGGCGTGTTTGATTATTATTTTTCACCCGATTTCAATTTAGATGGTGATATTAATGGTCAGGATAAATCATTGTGGTTTGAGAATAATGGGATTTCATCGCGGGTACCGAAGTAGTCATTTAAGTTAATTTTAGAAGCCAGAACATTTCATTGTCAGACGTCAGATTGCTTTGC
>JAHDEO010000400.1 GCA_020628725.1 Saprospiraceae bacterium | reverse complement strand
AAATTCATAAGACCGTAGGAAATTCGTTTCGCCTTAAAAAATCACAATAAATCCAAATTATCCAGTCGATTTAAAATTTCATCTTTTACCGCTGCGTCAAATATGTTTTTCATTATCGCTTTTTTCTGCCAATAAAACCCCCGGATTCATAATCCATTTTGGATCAACCGTATTTTTTGCTGCTTTCAATATTTCTCCAAATAAAGGTGTACGCTGTTGTGTGTAAAAAGGACGATGGTCTTTGCCTACGGCATGGTGATGGGTGATGGTGCCGCCATTATCGATGATGGCTTGCGAAACTTCATTTTTGATATTATCCCATTGTTCCAGTTGTTTGCCTTGCTTTCCTTGGGCAATGATGGAAAAATATGGCGCGGGACCATCAGGATAAATATGGGTAAATCGACAAGTCACCACTCCGACACCACAATATTTATCAATGGCTTGCTGTGCTGCATTTTTTATATTTTCATAAAAATCAGGAAATTGATTCCAAGTAATTGCCGTCTCAAAAGTTTCCACTATCAATCCCAATTTCATCATTTCATCCCGCAAATAAGGCAGCATTAAAAAGGACTTTTTCCAAGCATCCCCTTTTTTGCTTCGGGTATTTTCGGCGAGTCGCTTTTCGTTCCATTTTCCTCCGTGTTCTTTGCAGAGTGCGAGAGCTTCTTGCATCCAATAACCGACCTCTCGTTGATGGGATTCAAAACCTACTATCAAAATAGCCGACTGACCATCTCCCAAGCCGTTTATCAATGCTTCCATAGCATCTACGAGTCTTGCATTTGTGGGGTTGAGACCTGATTGTGCCAAAGCCCTTGCCGCTTGCGCTCCCGCTTCAAAAGTAGGGAATGCGACGGTAATCGTTTTTTTATATATTGGAATATCCTGTAAGCGCATCCAAGCGGAAGTGATGATACCCAAGATGCCTTCCGAGCCTGTATAAAACCGTTCTTCGCTCGGACCTGCGCCCGAACCGGGTAGTTTTCTTGATTCCAGCTTTCCCGTAGGCGTAATCATACTCACGCTTTGTACAAACTCGTCGATATGCGTGTAAAGCGTGGCAAAATGTCCGCCGGAACGGGTGGCAATCCAACCGCCAAGTGTAGAAAATTCAAAACTTTGCGGATAGTGGCGGAGGGTCAATCCGTATGGCTTCAATCCCGCTTCGAGAGCGGGACCATATATGCCTGCCTGAATGTGAGCCGAGCGAGAAGTTTTGTCAATTTCCAATATTTGATTGAAGTGTTTCATATCCACTGAAATGACGCCGCTGTATTTGTTATTTTCAGTAGGTTCGATGCCGCCACACACACTACTACCGCCGCCTACGGGTACGAGCGAGACCTCATTTTCGGTAGCAAATTGCATTAATTGAATAATATCATTCTCCGTTTTTGGAAAAGCGACATAATCCGGCGGATTGGGAAAATGACCGTGAAAACCTCGCCATACATCTCTGAAAGCTTTGCCGTAAGAATGGCTTGCTCTGTCAAAATTACTTGCAGAACAGATGGATTTCAAGTTAACAGGCAATTGAAATCGAGGGTTTCTTAATTGAAGGTCTTCGACATTTTTAGCTTGATGTTGTTCAAATTTTTCAATTTGTAACAATCCTTTCACTGCCATTTTAAATTGGTCGAGGATACCCTCCGGGAATTGAAAATCTTCATATCCCCAACCCCAATAATTTCTTGTACGTGCCATTTTTACGGATTTTTATCGAGACAATTTTTGCAGCCGTTCCAGTCGTTTCGACTCATTTTTTTTCATCCAAACATCTGCGGACAATAATTGATAAGCTGTGCCAAAGTGTAATTTACTTTCTTCCTTTTTGTTCAATAATAAATATAATTCGCCCAATTCTTCGTGAACATATCCGTCCGGTGTCATCTGTTTTTCTTCCTGTTCGGTTTTGATAGACTTCTGAATATTCAGAGCTTCTTCCAACTTTCCAAGAGAGCGTAGACATCTGGCAATAGACCATTTGGCGATGTGTATTTTTTTGATGTCTTTTTCGGTTTCGCGCCATGATAATGCTTTTTCAAAATGCGCTAAAGCCGTCGGATAGTCTTCCTTGTCATGATATGCCCAGCCGATATTATTGTAGAGTGACGCTAACCATTTTTGGGCTTTGACGTCCGTGCTTTTTTCGGCAATTTGCATGGCGGTTTCATTCCATTTTAAATTGTCGGGATAATGATGCACGATGCCCAACATATGCGCTGCATCTACCGAATAAAAATCTTGTTGATGTGCTGTTGCTAAATGGAGGGCTTGTTCAAATAATTGTTTTGCGGGTTCTTTTTCTTGATTTGAATTGTATGTCCGTCCCCTTTCCAATAAATATCTTATCCGAACGACTATCATTTCGTCATTTAGTTGATTTTCAACATCATCTAAAATTTTATGGGCGTGTTGGAAGTTGTGTTGCAGGCTTTGTGTTCGGGCTAATTGGGTCTGTACCTCAAGGAAATATTCGAGATTGGATTCATCTCTCTTTTGTAGCAATTCTAAGAATTTCTTTTCGGTCGCTTCCGGTTTGTTGTAATCCCATAAATCGTCGATGACAGGTAAGTTTTTCATAATCTATCTTTTTCTCACCACCCAAAATCGACATTCTCCTGATTTCTCCTTCACCTTTTCACTTTCCTCAAATTTATCATTTCTGTAGAATGTTTCTATGACTTCAAAGCCTCCTTCTTGAAGAAAATTGTTGATTTCTTCTTGATTTGGAATGTGGATATATATTTGTCGTTCTTCATTTTTTGAGTCCGTAATTATATCTCCAAACTCATACAATTTTGGGTCTTGTCGCCCTTCACTCCAAATCTGTTTTTGTTCCTTCCAAAAGTCAAAATAGTTGGCATCTTTCTCTCTATCGTGTGTGGTAAAAATGAACATCCCTGCTCCTTTCAATACGCGGTTAATCTCATTGAGTGCTTTCTTTCTTTGTGTCGAATTTGGGATGGACATCATTCCGTTGAATGAGAAAATAACTGAATCAAATTCTTGGTCTTTGTATTCGAGATTTCTCGCGTCTCCTTCTTTGAATGTTATATTGAGTTGATAATTTTCATTCAAAGCTGTTGCTTCTGCAATCATTTCAGGTGTGAAATCAACCCCTGTTATTTGCTCATATCCCAATCGGAATAAATGGAATGTTGTTCTTCCTGTCCCACAACCTATATCCAGAATTTTATCCGTCTTTTTCAGATACTTCTCAAATACGTATTGCTCTGACGCCCACAAACCTACTTCTGTTGTGAATTTTGAATAACTTTCTATTCCGCTTTGGTATTGGTGTATTACAAAATCTGTGGTTAGTTTATTCATTATTACCTGTTTTATACAATGTTTGATAAAATCAATCAAAAACCGCTACTATAGTCCCATCAGTTCCGGATTTAAGATTGGGAACGTGCATCGCTCTTCCATTAAATTTAAGTTCCACAGAGCCGGGTTCAGTCGTAGGTATGAAGTAATCCAAACCAATCAAAAACGCGGGTAAGAATACGTTGAAAACCGCGTGAATATTTCCATCCGTTTGGTTATTGCCATCATCGTACAAGAAGAAAGCAATGTTCGTTTTTTCAGGCGCGGCGTATTCGGGCGTCGCTAAATCGAACCCATCTACCGACAGCTCATCGCGCCCGGAAAGCACCGCCTGATTTGCCGTAAACACTGCCAATGCAGACTGATTATCATCCTGCGGCACATTCGACAATAAAATACCCGCCAAGGAACTTGCGGGAGGAAATCCCCGCAGATAGACCAACGAATTGGAGCGCGTAAAAGGTTCTCTGTAATAGTGAATAGCTCTATCCGACGGACCTGAACCCAATAAATGAAACTCATAATACGTATCAGCTTCGGCTGTAAAACCCGACCAATAACCTCCGGCATCAGTGGTCAAAGTGGCATCCGGTTCGCCGTTGCGGCGCGCTCCTGTGGCTGCGTCCAAAGCGTAGATATTGACCGTAGCTCCGCCGATTGGCGTATTTTCTCCGAGTGCTACTGCGCGTCCTGAGATGGATATTTCTTCTTCTGATAAAATCGAAGTGGTAGTTGGTGATTTATCATTGAAGAATTCATACATTGCCTCAAAAGTCACCGCAGATGTTGCGACTTCATAATGGTCAACGCCCGATAATTGCAGGTTCGTAGCTCCCGGAATATCACCACCCGGAACGATTAAGTCATCCTCTGACCAAATATTTAGTGTTGGAATTTCCCCGGTCGGACCTGCAGGTTGGGCATTCGCGCCGCTACCGACCTCTACGTAATGTGCTACTTTCGCAGCTCTCGTAGCATCCGTCAGATAGCCATACCCAAGTCCGCTTCCGGCAGAATGTCCGACCAAATTGACTTGTGTTGCGCCTGTTTGAGCAAGCACGTCATCTATGAAAGCATCCAGTAAATCTTCTGCACCGTCTTGTTCGAGTGTATTCCAATCAAAGGCAAATAATCTATCCGAACAATAATTATTACTTGTAAATCGCTGAACTTGTGTAGCGTAAGTATCTCCCGAAGCCAAGAAACCATGCGCCATCACTATCGGCAAAACAGAGGAATCGCATGGTATTGTTTCCATCTCATCGTCTTGCTTGCAAGCACTAATGATAACAAGACCGATGATAAATAATATGAAAATTATGGAGTAAGGATTAGAGTATCGGCGAAGTTGTATTTGTTTATTCATTTTAGTTTATGTTTGATTTTCAGTTCGTATAAATTTTAAATATGCCTTAATTCATCTATTCTGTTGCCGGTAAGATTTTGAACATTTTTTGTAATCTTTTCGATAGACCAATCCCACCAACGAATTTCAAGTAGTTTCTTAATTTCTTCTTCGGAAAATCTTTTTCGAATTTCTTTTGCCGGATTTCCACCAACTATCGAATAAGGTGCTACATTTTTAGTCACTACAGATTTTGTTGCAATAATCGCCCCGTCTCCAATATGGACTCCCGGCATTATCGTAGCTCCATATCCTATCCAGACATCATTTCCTATGATGGTGTTGTCTTTAGTTGGGTATTCTTTTCCCTCCATTGCGTCCGACCAATCTTCGCCAAAGATAGCAAATGGATATGTTGAAATCGCTTCGCTCAAATGGTTAGCTCCATTCATGATGAAGGTAACATCCGAAGCTATCATGCAGAATTTTCCAATGATTAGTTGATCTCCCGTAAAATCAAAAAGGTATTTTACATTCTTTTCAAAGTTTTCAACTGTTTCAAAATCATCATAATAGGTGTAATCCCCCACAATGATATTAGGGTTTTTGACTACATTTTTCAAAAAACAAAGTCTATCATAATTTTTAAGCGGAAATTTTTTATTCTTATCCGGTATATTCATTTTGTGCAATTGATTATTCTTTATCAAAATTCATAAACATGACGATAATCATCCCAATAATTGATATTGGAACTGTTACCATCAATGTTATTGCCGGAACATAAGCTACGATTGCTATGAATTCCAGTATTTTATATTTTGATTCAAGAAAAGCAAAAAATATAAGCGAACAATACGCAATATAACCTATTGGGATTAACAAGAGCAGTAAATATTTTCTTTTCTTTGATGTATTTGATGCTACTTTTTTATATAAATATTTGACAAGTATCAAATAAGGAATGGAAGTCAAAATTCCTGTTAAAAAATAAACGTAATCATGGGGCACTCCGTTTTGATTGCAAATCCAATCAGGGCATGTTTCAAAATCCATTTATAAACTTCCGTTTAAATACAATAATAGGTTCTGAAATATCTGGACCTTGTCCAAAGGAGTAACCGATAAATTCAATTGATTCACCAATTTTTGCATCATTTATTAGTGAAGAAACATTGTGACAAATCACACTGGAACTTTTACTTTCCCCTTCTCCCTTCAAGTAGATTATTCTCTTTTCTTTATCAATGGCTATGATTTGACCCTTCATTCTGATGTCAAACTTAGCGTATTCTTTATTTACAATTGGATGCCTTTCTTTGAAGTGTTTGAAATATTGTTCGGAAGATACTTCAACTACCTTATTTTCTAATTCTGTAGCTTTTCTTTCATAATCCGGATTTCCGGTCAAATCACTTAGCATTTTCACAAGCGGCAGATGATTTGGTTCAGATTTTAATGCCTGTTCTAAATATTCAATTGCCTTCTTCTTATTTCCTTTTTCTCTTTCGATTATAGCAAGGTTCATTTTTACTCCAATAAATTCATCAGATACCTTATCCAGCTTCAAAAATATTTTCTTAGCCTTTGAATATTCACCTTCATCCATAAAACTTAATGCTCGCTCAAATTCATCGTCGAAATTCATCGGTTGGTTTTCACTATGCGGTAAGCATGAAGCGATAATTATCATCAAAAAAACAATGAAGAATCTCATATTTTTATTATTTACTTTCAGAGCGTGTTTAAATTTTGTAGAGTAGAAAATTGTGAAATTGTAAACGAAAAATTCGTTTAAAATACCTAAACGACTGATTTTCAATGGTATAATTTGTTCTTTTTCTTAAAAAAAAGAACCAAAATTCAAGGTTGGATGAATTTCTTAACGCTCGAATGTCTCAAAAAAGCTACGTTTTGCAAACTCGCTGACGCTCAAACAATGCAAAATCGTACCCGCTTTTTTGAGACATTCGAGCTAAAATTCATAAGACCGTCAAAAATTCGTTTAGCTTTAAAAAATCACAATAAATCCAAATTAATTTTTTAAACACGTTCTCTGAGAAAAGAAATGAGTATTTATACCTCATACTCCAATCGTTCCACCCGCACAGCCACACCATTCAGCGCAGCATTCCCCGTCAAGGCATCCACCCGATTTTCTTCTGTCAAGTCATTAATGGAAACACCGCCATAAGACGCTGCCACGCTCATACCCGTCCGCTTCCGGCTGCCCCAACCTTGCGGAATACTCACCACGCCTTCCATCATTTCGTCGCTGACTG
>JAHDEO010000399.1 GCA_020628725.1 Saprospiraceae bacterium | reverse complement strand
CGACTAAGGCTTGTCCCGACGAATGACGGGGTTTATCTTCCAATTTCAAAAAACACATTATAAAAACGACTTTTCGTTTGTCCTGAAGTAATAATATCTCGATAATCATGCAATTTCACAATCACACAATCCCTATTTCCTCCCAAAATTAAAAATAAAAACAGGCAATAAAATCACAGGAAAAGAGACGATATAAGTAAACACTGCCTTGATGAATGCCACGTTTATTTTCTCAAATAAAAATGTTTCATACAAAGAGTAAACGACCACAAAAATAGCAAGACAAAAAGCCACATATTGCAAAAACCACGGCGTACCCAACTTGGTGCGACTCGGCAGTGGATTATTGTCATAACCACCACGCGGTTCGAGAATATTTACAAATAAAGGACGGAAAAACATCATCGCCACACAAGCACCTGCGTGCATTCCGGCACTATCATAAAACATATCAACTATGATACCCGTCACAAAGGCGATGGTCAGCGTAATCCCCGCAGGCAGTCGCAAGGGCAGCATCAATAATGCCAACGGATACATCCAAATCTTAAAGTAATACGCATAACCCCCCAAGTCGATATTTTTCAATATCAAGACCTGCACAAGTATCAGTGCTGCAAAGCGTAAGATGTGGACTAAAGTCGGATTCATTATTGTTGAATTGATGAGTTGTTGGTGCGTTGTCATGATTCGTCAACTCCACAACTCGTCAGCTCGTCAATTCGTCTGTACAGATGCCTCTAATTCTCGTCGTTCATCTCCCATAAGAGATTCGACGACATTAACGTATTGGATGTTTGAGAAATCGGTAGTTAATTGCACATCAATATTGTGATAATTACTACCGGGCGGCAATTCGTGTTTTGCCACCGTACCTATCATAATATTTGCCGGAAAAATATCCGAATAATTATTCGTTACAATCGTATCGCCTACGGTTACACGAGCGTGTTTGGGTATATTTTCGAGTGCCATAATGCGCGGGTCGTTACCTTTCCACGCCAATGACCCAAAATAATTATGTTTCTTAAACTTGGCATTGACGCGCACATCGCGGTGTAGCAACGACATGACTACGCTATAATTTTTGGATGTTTTCAACACAATACCTGCCACACTACCATTGCTGACGACCCCTGCATCCGCCACAATCCCATGCCGGCTGCCTCTATCGAGTGTCATGGTATTATTGGGATGGTCGGTCGTATTGCTGATGACTTTTGCGCTGATATAATTATAACGCTTTTGAAGTAAAGTATCTTCTTTGATTTGAGATTCAATGGCGTGATTGTAATAAGTATTTGGTTGGCGATTGAGGTATTCGGTATAAGCATTGGCGAGACTGTCGTTGATTTCACGGAGTTTGAAATAATCACTTATATCATCTTGCTTTTTCGTAAAAAAACCGGAAACGACATTAGAGGAGTGAACATATACACTTTCGTGAAAATCATTATAATTAACCATCAAATAGACCGCAACCACTTCCAAAAATGTAAAGAGGAAGAAGCCGTGAAATCGGACCAGAAAATTAATTAGATTGTTCATGATAAGTTCAAGTTCAAGTTCAAGCGCAAGTTCAAGTTATAATTTGGCTTCGCCAAATGCTGAATTTTATAAAAGTAATTTGCGTAGCAAATTAAAAAAAACTTGAACTTGAACTTGTGCTTGAGCTTGAACTTATTTAGGTGCTTTTTCGGTCAATTAAGAAAGTGTATTTATCAATATTTTTCAACGCCTTGCCTGTACCGCGTACTACGGCGCGTAGTGGGTCGTCGGCTACGTGTACTTGCAATTTGGTTTTTTGAGCGATGCGTTTGTCAAGTCCGCGCAAGAGTGCGCCGCCGCCTGTGAGATACAAACCTGTCTGATAAATATCGGCTGCCAACTCCGGCGGAGTATTTTCCAATGCTTTCAATATCGCATCTTCTACTTTAGAAATGGACTTATCAAGTGCATGAGATATTTCGGAATAAGAAACAGTGATTTGCTTAGGAATACCTGTCATCAAATCACGTCCGTTGACAGGAAAATCTTCCGGCGGTTCTTCCAATTCGTGTAGGGCAGAGCCTACGTTGATTTTGATGCGCTCGGCAGTACGTTCTCCAATGAGAATGTTATGCTGGCGTTTCATATAATTGGTAATGTCATTTGTAAACTCGTCACCTGCAATGCGTATGGACTGGTCGCACACAATTCCTGATAAGGCAATCACCGCAATTTCCGTCGTTCCCCCGCCTATGTCGATAATCATATTTCCAATCGGCTCTTCTACATTCAAACCGATACCGAGCGCGGCTGCCATTGGCTCGTGGATGAGGTAAGTCTCTTTCGCATCTACGTGTTCTGCCGAGTCAAAAACTGCACGTTTCTCTACTTCCGTAATGCCCGAAGGAATACAAATCACCATTTTCAAATTACTGAAAAAACGGCGGCGTGTGCCCGTCATATTGATGAAGCCTTCAATCATACTTTCAGCAGCCTGAAAGTCGGCAATCACACCATCTTTGAGCGGACGGATGGTTTTGATTTCGCCATGTGTTTTTTCGTGCATCATCATGGCTTTTTTACCCACAGCGATAGCTTCTCCGTTGCGCCTATCAATGGCTACAATAGAAGGTTCATCGACTACTACTTGGTCGTCTTGAATGATAAGGGTATTCGCTGTACCCAAATCTATTGCTATCTCTTGTGTAAAAAAATTGAAAAATCTCATTAACGCACGTAAATTAATGCTGAAATGTCAGAATGATGAAATGCTCAAATGTGCAATGAGTGAATTAGTGAATTTTGAATGAATGAATTTTGCGAATTAGATAGTTAATATCTTTTTTTATTTGAGGGTTTTAGTATTTGTGATTATCTTAATATAAGATAAGGTATTTGTATTTGGATTAATGTATAGTGTGAGTTGGATATAATTGCCAAATGTCGGAATCACCTCTTTTTCTAAGCATTTTCAACTAACTCGTAACTCGTAACTCGGCAACTCGCAACTTGATGTATGATTCATTCATTCTTTCATTCAGAAGACATTCATTGAAAATAAGACGCTTTTATCGCGCAAAGGTAACGAATTACGTGACAAAACGAGGGTACTTTAAAACATTATTTTTCCCAGTGTACGAAAATATTTTCCAAAGGTTGTCAATTTGTCCAAATACACGTTTTTTAAGTGTATAAAAGGTGTTTTTAAGTGTTTAAATGTTAAGAAAGTATTAAATAAAATATACCTAAAAAATGTGACATTAGAAACGGTTGATTCTTCGGAAGAAAATCCAAATCAAAATGCAGGATAAAAAGGGAATATTTGGCAAATTTATTCCGATTCAACGATATTTCATATTTTTACAAAAAAACAAAAATGGAGGGGGTGAAAATTGGTATGTTGCATACCAATTTTATGACTTTCTATGGACTATCAACCATGAACTATAGACTTGTTGTAGGATACTGTAATTCAAATACCAACTATCAAAATATGAGACTCTTCATTGGTGTATTAATGATGTTTTTCTGTATTTTTCTTTGTAATTGTGCAAATGATAAACCCGTAGAAACTACGAAAAATAACACTTCAAAAAGCACTAATACAACTGCCCAATTTCGCGCCATTGAAAGTCAAAATTCCGGCATTGATTTCGTGAATAAAGTAGACGAATTTAACCCTGAAGTCAATTACTTTTCATATACGTATTTGTACAATGGGGCAGGTGTGGCGACAGGTGATTTAAATAACGACAACTTACCCGATATTTTCTTTCAAAGTAATTTTGAAGGTGCTTTTTTGTTTGCTAATGAGGGGGATATGAAATTTAGGAAAATTAATTTGAATGAAAAATTATTCAATAAAAAAGCAGTTGGAACAGGGATAAGTCTGGTCGATATTAATGCAGATGGTCTGTTGGATGTCTATTTGTGTTACTCCGGTCCGGCGAATATGCCGCAGAATTTTAAAGCCAATAAATTACTCATCAATAAAGGCAATTTTCAATTTGAAGAACAAGCCCAAAAATACGGTCTTGCCAACACTGATAATTCCAGTCAAGCCTCTTTTTTCGACTATGACAAAGACGGTGATTTGGATATGTATTTGGTGAATACCAATTCCGATTTTCAACGCACCCATGAAATGTACAAATTGGAACAACTCCAACACGGCGACCAAGTAATCGAACAATTTCACGCACAAGACAGACTCTATCGAAATGATGGCGGTAAGTTTACCGATGTCACCCGAAGTGCAGGAATTTTACCGGAGAATTTCTACGGATTTAACGCTTCACTCGGAGATTTCAACGATGACGGATGGACGGATATTTATGTCTCCAATGACTTCGTTTCACCCGATGTTCTGTATATCAATAATCGGAATGGAACATTCACCGAATCCGCGAAAAAATACCTCAATCACACTGCCTATTACAGCATGGGAGCAGACGTAGCAGACTTCAATAATGATGGTGCTGACGACCTCTATGTGGCGGATATGTTGTCGGAAGATTATCGCAGGTCGCGCATGAGCATGGGCATGACAACGACCAAGTTTTTTCGTGCGATGGTAGACAACGGATACCATCGACAGTATATGCACAATATGCTGTATATCAATACAAAAAATGATATGCTCAAAGAAATTGGTCAATTTGCAGGTGTCAATAAAACCGATTGGAGTTGGTCTGTTCTTGCCGAAGATTTTGACAATAACGGCTATAAAGACCTGTATGTAACCAATGGTGTCGGGCGTGATATTACCGACATTGATGCGAGAAATAAACGTACACAAGAAATCAGAGCAAAGCAACAACAAATGACCTATGAAGCCTTCGCAGAAATGGTCAAAAATATGCCCTCTCAGAAAATTTCCAACTATCTTTTTTTGAATAATGGAGATTATAAATTCACCAATGCAACACGCGATGCGGGCGTTTCAAAATTAAGTTTTTCACAAGGCGCAGCCACGGCAGATTTTGATGGTGACGGTGATATGGATATTGTGGTAAACAACTTCAATGAAACTGCTTTTTTATACGAAAATACATCCGCACAAAATAATTATGTTCAATTCAAATTTGAAGGAGCTAAACAAAACCCATTCGGAATAGGAGCGAAGGCATGTATTTATTATAATGAAAATATACAATGCAGTAACATGTTCGTTTCGCGCGGATATTTGTCTTCAACGGATTATAAATTGCATTTTGGATTGGGAGAAAATACGGCGATTGAAAAAGCAGAAATCACTTGGGCAGATGGTAAATTTCAAAGTATTGACAATCCGAAAGTTAATACATTACACACCATTTCCCACAAAAATGCTGCGTCCGGTATTTCTCCAAAAAATAATACTAAAAAAATATTTAATCAATTAAAAAACAATAACTTAGGGGAACATATTGCGAATGATTACGATGATTTCAAAGACCAAATTCTACTGCCACACAAGCTCTCCGAACTTGGTCCCGCCCTCGCCACAGCCGACATCAACGGAGACGGAAAACAAGACCTATATATAGGTGGCGGCAATGGACAAGCAGGAGCAATTTATTTGCAAAATACCTCCGGTCAATTCACGGCTTTCGGTTCGTCTACGTTTACGGCAGATAAGACTTATGAAGATACAGGCGCCATATTTTTCGACAGCGACAAAGATGGAGATATGGACTTGCTTGTCACGAGCGGCTCCTACGAGTATGCAGATAATGCCCCCGAACTCGCCACACGTCTATACACAAATGACGGCAAAGGCAATTTCACCAAAACACCAAAACTCAACCTCAAAGCCAACTCCATGACCGTCGCCCATGCAGATATTGACGGCGACGGCGACGAAGATATTTTCATTGGCGGACGCGCAAAAAAAGCAAAATATCCATACCCGCCAACGAGCTATATCTTACTGAATGAAAACGGAAAATTCACAGATAAAACCGCCACGCTCGCGCCCGACCTCCAACAAATCGGTATGGTCACAGATGCTGAATTTTACGATGCAGATGCCGATGGCGACCAAGACCTCATCGTAGTAGGGGAGTGGATGGCACTTACATTTTTCGAAAATAATAATGGTAAATTGACGCGCAAGAAAACCACCCACGACGATGCAGTAGGCTGGTGGAATAGTATCGAAATTGCAGATATAAATAGAGACGGAAAGGAAGATTTAGTCTTAGGTAATTTGGGTTTAAACTACAAATTTTCCGCATCTGAAGACAAACCATTCAAGTTATTCTGTGACGATTTTGACGACAACGGAACGGCAGACATCGTCCTCGCCAAACCAATTAAAGGTGAGCTATTTCCCGTACGCGGCAAAATGTGTTCATCCGAACAAATGCCCTTTATCAAGGAAAAATTTCCGACATTTACAGATTATGCCAATGCTGATTTGAATGATATATATGGTGGCAAACTGAATAATGCTCTCCAATTAGAAGCCCGTAAATTCGCAAGTTGTGTCCTACTCCACAAAGGCAATTGGAACTACGAAATGCGCGACCTCCCCAACGAAGCACAACTCTCCCCAATCAACGACATTATTGCGCACGACTTCAATCAAGACGGCAATATCGACCTACTCATAGCCGGAAATTTATTCGGCTCAGAAGTCGAAACCACCCGTGCAGATGCAGGCACAGGCACGCTCATGTATGGAGATGGTAAAGGAAATTTTAAACCTATTCCCTACACAAAATCCGGCTTTTATGCAGCAGGTGACGTTCGCCGAATGGCATATCTCAACAATCAAGTCATTGTCCTGAATAATAACGACAAACATCAGTTATTTACATTTAATCAGTGAAAGTCTATTTGAAGATTGAGGAAAATTGAAAGCTCAACCACCCCCGATGGTCTTATGAATTTTAGCTCGAATGTCTCAAAAAAGCGGGTACGATTTTGCATTGTTTGAGCGTTAGCGAGTTTGCAAAACGTAGCTTTTTTGAGACATTCGGGCGTAAAGAAATTCATC
>JAHDEO010000398.1 GCA_020628725.1 Saprospiraceae bacterium | reverse complement strand
ACTAAGTTACAAAATTTCAATGAACTTATTTGGATGCTAACACAGCATCTCTTAAATCCAAGAAAACACACTGTCACATTTGTCTTTAAATAAGTGTGTAATTTATTCGCGCACAAAATGGCGTAAAGATGACATTCTAACCTCAATATCTCATGTCACAAATACGCGGGAAAAAATATTTTTCAAGGTAGGTGTAATTGTTTTCGCATTAAATTATTTTTTAATAAAATGCCTTTTTAGGATTTTATTTAAATTAAAATTGATTTTAATGTGATTAATTGCTGTCATTATAAAATAGTAGTTTGTTATTGTAAAATAATAAATTATGTAGATGTTTTTTAGTAATAAATTTTTCAAAAAATATTAATAAAAATATTTGCGAGAAAATATTTCAATGCATGATTTAGAAGAGTTTTAGAGTACTCAGAAGATAAAAAACATCTAAAAATGATTTAATGTGTTCAGTCACACTTGACGAATAAATGGAATGTGTAACGTGGCTGTAGAGGGTACATTGCAACGAATCAATAGTTAATTGTAATACCCTTTTACCTTTACATATGTCAGAATTTAAACTAAAAATCACCATTTTATCCATCATAGTTAGCTTGAGCACACTCTTTGCGACCCCGGCAAATTTTGCAGGATTGTCGAGCACGATTACACCTATTTCACCTGCCAACCAATCATTGAATGTTGGCATTCCGGTGGAATTGCAGTGGGCTGGCTCCAGCGGTAGTGTCGATGTTGAGATTGTGAATTGTACAGTAGATCCTAATGCGGAATTTGGTACGGTCAATCTTGATGAATATGAGTTGGTGAGTGGACCAATATATATCAGTCAGATACCGGATGACCTTTCAGGTGTCACATACAATCCATTGACCAATACTTTGTTCATGGTAGAGAATGGAACCACAACAGTATACGAAACAACTTTATCGGGTTCAGTAATAAGGTCAATTTTTCTGTCAGGATTTGATGATACAGAAGGCATCGTACATGTATCGGGTACACGATATGCGGTATCTGAGGAGCGTCGGGGCAGAATCACATTTTTTGATATTACGAATTCTACCTCCACAGTAGCCTACAATAATGCAGATTATGTACAATTGCCCGGAGTTTGGAATAATAACCAAGGTTTGGAAGGTGTTTCTTACAATCCTGCAACAGATGAGATGTTAACAGTGAAGGAAAAAACACCGAAAGGTTTTTATTCATTTGCGACTCCTATATCATATCCAACGGTGCTTTCTTCCGTAAATACGCCATGCAATATGACACTCAACCCATTTGGCTTTGGTGATATAGCGGATTTGCATTTTATGGGAACGACAAGTGGTTTTAATGAATTGAGTGTGAGTGAACATACGCTTTTATTGAGCCACGAAAGTTTGGCATTGGTAGAAGCAGATGAAAATTGTAACGAAATCAGCCGTATTTCTTTCAATGCAGGCGGTGCGAATGGTACTTTGGTAAATGCCGTTCCACAACCGGAGGGAATTACGATGGACAATAACGGTGTACTCTACATAGTAAGTGAGCCGAATCAACTTTTCATTTTTGAAAATCCAAATTTGAATCTTAACCCAATTGATGTACAATCAACGGTACGTACAGCTACGGTAACAGGCAATTCATATACTGTTCCTTCCGGAATTCTGCAAGAAAATACAGAATACTGCTGGAGAGTCAATGATGGCAGTGGTTGGACGGATTACTGGTCATTTACGACGGCTTCTTCATTCCCCAATGTTCCACCGGAAGTAGAGATTATTACCCCTTCGCCGGGGACAATTTATAATGCGCCCGGCACCATTCAGATTCAAGCAGATGCAACTGATTTTGATGGGACAATTACAAGTGTAGAATTTTACATTGATGGTGTTTTATTGGGAGCCGGTCAATTAGTAAATGGTACGACTTACGAGATTGATTATACATTGACCAATGGCGCACATACCATCACGGCTGTAGCTACCGATAATGGCGGTGCACAAACAACTTCAAGCTCAATTAATATCACAGCAGATATTCCCAACAACTGTCCTACGGTACAGATTACCTCACCTTCTGATGGTTTGGTCATTGGTTCGGCAGCGGCATTGAGTATCAATGCAACTGCCAGCGATTCAGACGGTACAGTTACACAAGTCGAATTTTTTGTCAACGGACAATCTATAGGTGTAGATGCAACGCCTAACTACAGCAAACCATTTAATTTCAGTCAGGATGGCTTGTATGAAATCATAGCAGTTGCTACAGATGATGGTGGATGTTCAACCAATTCCAGTCCTATATATGTTCAGGTAGGACCCAATCAACCACCTGTTATTTCTGTAACACAACCCCTTAATGGAGATGTATTGACCTCATTTCAAACATTAACCATTCAAACAAACACAAACGACCCTGATGGTACCATCACTAAAGTAGAATTTTTTGTCAATGGTGTTTATTTAGGTCAAGATACCGGCGCACCTTATCAAATGCCCTATGATTTCAATCAATTAGGTAGTTATGATATCATAGCTATTGCTACGGATAATGCAGGTGCTACAGGTACTTCAGCCACAGTAACCATTACGGTTGATATTGATAATTTTATGCCTGACGTCATGATTACGTCGCCTGCGGATGGAGCGAGTTTTACGCCCTTTGATGTCATCGAGTTATCTGCTGATGCAGAAGATCCTGATGGCGATGTACAACATGTTGATTTTCTTGTCAATGGTGTGAGCCATGAAATTGACGATGAGTTTCCGTTTATGGTATATTGGCAACCTCAGGGCGCGGGAACTTATATAATAGAGGCTGTTGCTACAGATGCCGACGGCGGACAATCGGTAGTTGACCAAGTGACAATTACAGTAGAATTTGGACAGCAATTCACAGCTACTTCAATGATAACTAATGTAGATGATGATGTAGAAGAAATTGATAATACAGGTGAAATGTATTTCACCAGTACTGATCTTGAAATTGGTACAGATAATAATAGAGGCGAACAAACTTTAGGTTTGCGTTTCACCGGGATAAGTCTTCCGCAAGGAGCGATGATAACCAATGCATACATCCAATTCAGGGCAGATGAATCAGATAATGTAGCGACTTCTGCTATCATAGTAGGTGAAGCCGCAGATAATGCAGTTGCTTTTCCCGCTACCGCCAATGACCTTTCCAATCGTGCCGAAACCAATAACTCTGTACTTTGGACTATTCCTGCATGGACAACAGGGGATAAAGGTGCAGCTCAAAGAACACCTGACCTACGCGCTATCATACAGGAGATTGTAGGAAGAAATGGATTTTCCTCTTCAAGTGCCATTGTTATCAAAATTGACGGTACAGGACAGCGTGTAGCAGAATCTCGCAATAGCAGTGATGCACCAAATGATGCGCCTCAACTCGTTGTAAGTTTCACGCTGGATAGCTGCCCGGATATGGGTCTGCCTTGTGATGATGGTGATGGAACTACAACTGACGATGTAACCGATGGCAATTGCGGTTGCGCCGGACAGCCTACGGCTATCAACTCTGCGGTTATCGAAGTGCCTATTTTGACAGGTAATGACGATGCAGAAGAAAGAGGAACAAACGGAGGAGTAGATTTGAGCAGCTCAGATTTAGAATTGACATACGACCGCAGCATGACCGGCAATCAGGTGATAGGTTTGCGTTTTGACAATATTTTCTTGGCACCGGGTTCAGCTATCGACAGTGCTTTTGTACAATTTACCGTGGATGAAACACGCAATGACACAGGCATGTTGGAGATATATGGTGAAGCAACAGGTTCTTCTGCGCCATTTACCGATGCACCTTACGATATATCATCAAGGTCAAAAACTAATGCATCGGCATTATGGAGTCCACCTACATGGAATAGCGTAGGCGTCTCCACAAATGCACAACGTACTCCTGATATTGGAACAATAGTACAAGAGGTGATTAATAGTACCAGTTGGGATGGACTTGGTAAACCGATTACCATTCTCATAGAAGGAACAGGTAAGCGTGTAGCCGAATCTTACGAAGGTTCCGAAGAATCTTCTCCTAAACTGATCATTTACTATCAACCGACAAATATTGTCAGCGAAAATAATGTAGTTGATACACACGGTACTCGAATGCCTACCTCATTTGCGGTTCAGGCAGTGGATAATGATAATGCAGCAGATTTTCGCACGATAGCGGATGAGGGACACAGTGTAGATGTATTCCCCAATCCTGCAACAGATAGAATCAATGTAAATGTCGAATTTGATGATAATCAAATTGAAGAAGGCACTGCCTCATTAATGAACGCACAGGGACAACTCATCCAGCAAAAAACGTTCAATCCTGCGCTTCAATCTAATGTAGATTTTGATGTCAAAGCACTCCCACAAGGCGTGTATATGATTCAAGTACAGGCAGGAGACCATAAAATGATACGTGAATTTATTAAAAAATAGAGTCATTATGCAAAGTACAGGATATACTGCAAATCGCTCTAAGGGAACTCAAAATGTTATGAGATACAACACCAATGGATGGGACACTTATCGAATGTTTTGTTTTGTAGAGCATTTAGATACCTGTCAAAACATATCCGCTATGGCGATTATGTACAAGGACAGACTGGACAGAATGAGTGAATTTCGCAAGTCGAATATTCGTTCATCAAAATCCATATGAACGGTGTAAGTTCATTAAGAATATTGGACTTATGCTTAATTCGATAAGAAACTGTGAATTAACCGATTTTGTTTTCATAAGCAATAGAGGACGTCTTTTGGGTGTCCTCTTATTTTAAACAGCCTCTTAAATTGGGGTTAGTGATTAGTTGATTAGTGATTGGTTATTAGTTAGTTATGACCTTTTTTAGGAACTAATGCTCATAATTAGCTGACTAATAACTAATCACTAATAACGCCAACTTAAATCACAGAAAAATACACTTTGCTATTCGAACACCACATCATTTAAACATGTGGAATTGCAAATGTCCCATTCCTCCAGAACTCAATACCACTGTTCCTTAATAGATAAAGAGGTTGCCGAAAGGTAGCCTCTTTTTTTGCATTGTTCCATAGGGGAGATGAACGAGGAATTTGTGTCATCAATAAAAAACCTTATGAGGTTAGACAAAAATATTCCGACCCAAAAGAAGATTAAGGAGACACTCCATAAAATTCCTGTAGAATATTTTAAGTGGGGCACTCATCCTGATCATTTTATGATAGATATGCCACACCGACATGAATTTGTTGAATTTCTCTTCTTTACAAAAGGTGGCGGATTTCATGAAATAGATTTCATGGGGCATAACATTGAACAACATGCCATTCATATCATTCCTGCTTCGACGGTACACTTTCTGAAAAGAGACAAAACATCGGATGGATTTACGATTGCCTTTGACAAGCGTTTTTTAGATACGAACACAATACATAGAATCGTTTATCCGCTTGAAAACGAACCTTTTGTTATCAATTTATCCAAAAAGCAGTTTGAATACATTATTTCAATTGTGAATGTAATATTGATGCAGGTCGAATTGAATGAAGGATATTATAAGGAAAAAGGATTTTTGTTGGCTATGGAATTATTAATCAATGCTATAGCTCAGGAAATACAACACAATCCGACTCTCGATGAGAAGCAAGACCGCATTGTATCAGCCTTCAAATCATGCCTGCAATCCAATATTCATAAAGATACTTCGGTAAAATTTTATGCTGATGCGCTGAATATTTCTGCCAAATATTTGTCCAATCATCTGAAAGAAGTCACCAATAAATCCGCCAAACAGTGGATATTAGAGTCGCTCATTATTTCTGTTAAAAAACAATTGATTAACACCGATTTCACTATAAAACAAATCGCCTATCATCACGGATACAACGAATCCAGTCTGAGTAAACTCTTCAAAAAACACGTTGGTTATACCATGACCGAATACCGTTCAAATAAGAATATGTCGTTTTGACCAGACATAGTGGAGTTTTGCCATTGTATTTGCGTTAGCTATATTTTAATTTTGATGTATCTGTAAAAATGCAAAAACGAAAATATATGAAAACTTCACAACTGATTTTTTTACTCATCATATTTCCCTGCTTTATCAATGCTCAGGAAAATGGTGGATTTGAAGCGTGGGATAATCTACATACACATACGTATCCTGACGAAATGAGCATGAATAATATCCCGGATGTAATAAGTGGTTTGCCTACAAAATGGAAATCCGAATACGATATCGGTGTTGCAAGAACTACCGATGCTTATTCAGGTGAATATTCTTTGGTTATTCATAATTGGTATAACTATGCAAATGAGTCAATTAGCTACAAAAAAGCGATACAAAATATTCCAAATACGATAAGCGGTTATTACAAATATATTGCTGATGAAAATGACGGCATTTACCCGACAGGATTAGGAAAAGTCGTCATAACAGACAGTAATGAGGATACGATTTCCTTGACTAATTTCACTTTAGATACCACTTCTGTTTACCAATACTTTGAGTTTAACTTAGAGCAAACAAACCACCAACCGGATAGTATTGAAATTATTTTCACTAATGCCGAAAATAATTATAGTTGTACCGGACTTACGATTAACGTTTGTAACTTTCTGTATTTAGATAATATTGAGTTATCATTCACAACAGGTATTATATCCCTGAATGATTTATCAGACAACTTGATTACTTCATATCCAAATCCAGCTACCGAATATATTAATTTTGATATTGACAAGGATGAATTTCATGTTGAAGTCTATGATATGACAGGTGAATTATTATTAATTGATAAAAATAATAAAAGATTGAATGTGAGTGAATTGCCCACAGGCTTGTATTTTGTAAGAATATATGATGAAGATTTTAAAGTAGTAGGAACTAATCGGTTTTTGAAAAAGTATTAGTTTAAATAAGAATGTGTCGTTTTGACCAAACATAGTGGAGTTTTGCCATTGTATT
>JAHDEO010000397.1:2237-6977 GCA_020628725.1 Saprospiraceae bacterium | reverse complement strand
TTTCGGTGCGGATGCCTCATTTCAATAACTTTCACGGATTTGACGATGCAATAAATAATCTTTTCCCGAATAAACTTTGGAAGCAGTCAGATAGAAACCAATATATTCACGTTTGACAAGTCCGCCAAAATAACTTTTTTTATCTATAAAAATCGATAATTCTACAACTCCCCTGATAATCAAATCTAAAAGTGTTAACTCAATGCTTTTTTGCAATACGCGCTCCCAATTTGTATTGGTTGAGAATGCTTGGGACATTTTTTTATATCTGATGGCATTTTCCTTGCTGACTACGAGCAGTCCGGGATAGTCGGTGATATTTTGCTGTGCAGTCACTTGGACTTGATATTCTTCAAGACGAACTCTTTTGTAGAATTTAAAGCGTCCAAAATTAGTCTGGTCGATCGCCTGTTTTTCAACATGGTTCTCCTCTGATGAATTGGATGATTTGTTATTGTCGTTTGTCATTATGTGGTGTAAGTGCTGATTAACCTTTTGATGTCCTGCGATGGAAGTCTGATTTGATAATTTCATAAAATTTATCGCTGTATAGATAAAATGCTTTGCTTTCCTGCTTGAGAGTAGTCGAAATATTCTGTAAAACCTCATAAGCAGCCATCAGTTTGGCTTTTTGTTTTGGTTCGATAATGATTTCATGTCGGGAATACATACCAAGAAACCGATAATGACTTTGAAGGGTGATCCAATTGAGTTTAGCACGATAGGAACTAAGTAAAATTTTCAGAAATTCCTTTTGCGGATGCTTATAATAGTCAGTGCCGATATGTCCGTCGATAAGATGCTTAATGATGTTTGACAACGTTGGTTTTTGACCACGTTCTTTTTCCACATATTTTACAGAATGGACAATACGAGATGATAGTTGGTCGTGCCCGTCATATGTTTTTTTGGCAATCAAATAATAATTGAAGCGATTGAAGTTAATCAATTCATTGGCGTAAGATTTCTTATCCGTAAAAATCGTCAACTCTACAAACTCATTGATTATCAGGTCTAAAAGTGTCAGTTCAATGCTTCGATATGTGATTGTACTCCAATCCGTAGGACCCAATGAAAGCGAACTGTATTTGATTTCAGGTTCATTGCCGATAGCCAATAATCCCGGATATTCGGTGATGTTTTGTCGGGCATTTATTTGGACTTCATGTTCCTCAAGGCATGTTCTTTTGTAGAACTCGATGCCCAAGAATTTGGTTTGTTGAATGATATGTTCTCCGCTGTTATTCATAAATACATTTGGTATAATCAGTGTTGTTTCGTGATGTTGTTGATTCAAAAATAAGAGAATTTGAAGAAAATATGGAACTGATCAATCGCTATGTGGTTTTCTCCGTTCAAATTCGGATTTGATGACTCTGTAAAATTCATTAGTATACAAGTGAAAGGCTTTATTTCCGCGGTTGAGTGTTACTGTGATGTCGGACAAAGTTGTGTATGCTTTTTTTAGTTCTTCTCTTTTTTCAGTCGGCATGGCGAGTTCCGATTGACTTTGAAAAAATACCCTTGGATGAATCTTCAAAGTAATCCACGAATAATCCCAATTATATCGTTGGATAAGCTCAATAATAAATGCTTTATGTGGTTGACTATGTGCATGATTTTCGCCTAAATATTCATCCAGTAAATGTCTGATAACTGTTTTTAGATCTGCTTGTTGCTGCTTACGTTGATTGGTGAGTTGAATGGATTTAATGATAGAAGCGGACAAATTATCATTTCCTTGATACCTGTGTTGAGTAATTAAACGATAATTTTGATATTCGTTTCTGAAAAGGTCGTACAAGTAAAATTTCGTATCCGTAAAAACGATGAGATCAATAAACTCATTGATTATCAGGTCTAAAAGTGTCAATTCAATCGTACGATACGCCAAAGCCACCCAATTCGGACCCGGTGAGGAAAGTGGGCTATGTGTGAAGAAGTCCTTTCCAACAACCAACAACCCGGGATGTGTAGTGATATTTTGTTGTGCACTTATTTGAATAGTATGTTCTTCAAGGCGCGTTCTTTTATAGAATTCAATACCCAGAAATTTGATTTGTTCGATAATATGTTCTCCGTTGTTACTCATAGAAAATCATGATGTACCACTACTTGAGCGACGCATAAACTCGTCGTAAATAATTTTATGAAATTTAAAAGAATACACAAAAAATGCTTTGTTATTATTTTTGAGTGTTCCTGCAATATCGGACAGAATTTGGTAAGCATTTCTTAATTCCTCTCGTTGTTTTTTGTCTATACGAAGTTCAAATTCTTCTCTATTAGTCGCTCCTTTATATACCCTTAATTTTAGCCATGAGTATTTATTGTATTTTCTCAAAAGGGAAATCATAAACGCGCCTTGTGCGGAATGAGGTCTGAACACTCTGGCTAAATATTGCGTTATCAAATGTCTTACAACTGCTTTTAAATTCGCTTTTTTTCCCGCACTTTTTTCCACAAATTTGACCGCATCAAAAATGGATTGCGCCAAAAAATCCTTCCCCATATACTCGCGTTTTACTGCCAACCGATAATCCTTGTGTTCGTATTCAAAGACAGTACCCAGATAATATTTCGTATCAGTAAAAATGACCAATTCTATCACATCATCAATAATCAGGCTCAAAAGCGTCAATTCAATACTACGTCGTGTATTGAATCCTATCTTCTCCGAAGAAAATGGATGGTGTAAGGTACAACTCACCAATCCCGGATATTCAGTGATGCGTTGTGGCCCGCTTACTTGAATTTCATATTCTTCCAGACGTATTCTTTTGTACAGATTGATACCCAAGAACTTAGTTTGTTGAATGATGTTTTCGTGTATTGGCATATTTATGAATCTTCATTTTGTATGTAAACGGTATTATCTACAGAGAATGACTCCTTAAATTAATATGCTTGTAATTCATAATAAGATTGCCTTCCTAAATGCCGGAGATTAGTTTCTGCCAAATGTTCCAAGTCATCTCCACCATCTATCTGAATCCAATCATCAATCGAGCCTCTGTAACAATATCGCTGAAACACGAAATTATCGTTTTTGCCCTTTATAATTCTCATTTTTTCCTCATATCGTACAAACCTTTTGACTACATCCATTGCCTTTTCATTAGCAAAATTATCTTTCATAAGACTTTTAAATCTCTCAAAATCATCAGTTTCTGCGACATAAATTTTTATCAAATCACCAACTATATCAAGGCTGAAACCTGCAACCGCCTCATTTTTTTTCAACGTTTCTTCAATAAACTCGATTTCCTTTGGACTAAAGACATTTTTCTTTTTTCGCCTAATGTACATCGTGCAAGTATCCGGGATTTCAAATATTTCATATCCCTCCGGCATACTATCCAGACAATCTTTATCCTTGTTTTTAGTAGCATAATAAGTTGTATTGCCCTTTTTTGTCAGTTTTGATTTGATGTAGTAAGTATCGCCTCGTCTGTTTGTAAATTCTAATGCCATTTTTAAATCTATTTATTTATCACATAATAAACGCAGTCTCGCAACCGCTTATTATTCGTCAATTCAGGATGGATAAATGTCCCTGCTTTCTCCATCCCAATTTTCTCCATCACACGTAGAGATGGCAAATTTATCGCAGTTGCTATTGCATAAATTTTCTCCAAATTTAAGGTTTCAAAACCATATCGCAAACAGCGTTTCGCGCCCTCCGTAGCATAACCATTTCCCCAATACCGCTTTGCCAATCTCCAGCCAATATCCACACAAGGTGTAAACGGAGCCTCATATTCTTGCCAAGCTAAGCCAATAAAACCAACACATTCGCCTGTCTCCAATATATCGACTGCGAAATAGGTATGTTGTCTTTCCTCGTAATGTTTCGTTAATTTTTCCATGAGCTGCAAAGAAGATTTGCGGCTTAGAGTTTCAGGAAAAAACTCCATCACATCCGCATCTGCATTCATCGCAGCGAAAGTGTCGATGTCGCTATCTTGCCAATTACGGAAACCCAATCTTTCGGAGGTGAACAAGTAATTTTGTTGTGCATTCATGCTTGTAAATATATCAAATATTTCGCAAAACATTCTTTGAAATTCACTTGTTTTAAGGGTAGAAAATTGAAAGTATCTTAAAAGCAAAAATTATATGAGAGTCTCCATAAAATATCCCTCAAAAAAAGTGTTAGACAGTTTTCTCCAACAAGAAAAACAACTCCCGTACACTTACCCTGAAATCGGCGCATCCGCTACTGAAACCCTCTCCAATTACGATAACGATTACAATCATACTGTCATTGGGCAAGGTGAACAAGCATGGGAAAATGCCAAACAAGCCATCCGTGATTGGGCACATTTTCCGGCGAGTTGGACGAAGATTTATCCCATTGCACCACTCAAAAAAGACGAGGTCGTAGTCGTAATGATTCGCTTGTGGGGAATTTGGTGGAAAAACAGTTCGCGCATCGTATATACGTGGGATGAACCTAATAAATTCGGTTTTGCTTATGGCACGCTGCCCGGACATTTTGAAGCAGGAGAAGAAGCATTTTGGGTAGAAAGAAATGATGCGGGTGAGGTCAGTTACCACATTCGCGCTTTCTCCAAACCACGTTTTTGGATGGCGAGAATAGGTTATCCGATTGCACGTTTGTATCAAAGAAAATTCGTAGTCGAGTCTTTAAATACAATGAAAAAACACGCCGAAACTTCCGCATAAAAAGAACACCAAATTCGTACCTTTGCACGAACTAAAATACGTCAGCACGTC
>JAHDEO010000397.1:0-2137 GCA_020628725.1 Saprospiraceae bacterium | reverse complement strand
TCAGCACGTCGAAACGTCAGCACGTCAACACGTTGAAATGGCAAAAATATCCATCAATTTATCCACCGGAAATTTAGAAAAAGCCCCTGAAAGCGATGTCATCGTCGGCATTGATTTGGGGACAACGAACAGCCTTGTCGCATACATGCGCGAGGGCGAGGCTGTTGCTGTAGCAGATGATTCAGGAAAAAATACGCTTGTGCCTTCTGTAGTGCATTTTGCTGATAGTGAGCAAATTATAGTTGGAACGGAAGCGAAAAAATATCTATTAACCGACCCGCAAAATACCATTTATTCCGTCAAACGATTGATGGGAAAATCGTATAAAGACGTAGCGGCGGCAGAGCAATATTTGGGTTACGAAGTCATCGATGAAGATACGGACAGCTTGGTGAAAATCCGCGTGCGTGACCGCTTTTACAGTCCCGTTGAACTATCCGCCAAAATTCTCGCTGAACTCAAAAAACGTATTGAAGCCACACTCGGTCAGTCTGTCTCGAAGGCAGTGATCACCGTTCCTGCCTACTTCAATGATGCCCAACGACAAGCTACCCGCGATGCCGGAAAAATAGCAGGTTTGGATGTACTGCGAATTGTGAATGAACCGACAGCCGCGAGTCTCGCTTACGGGATTGGATTGAGTCAAGATGAATCCAAAACGATTGCGGTGTATGACTTAGGTGGCGGTACGTTTGACATTTCGATATTGCAGATACAAGGTGGTATTTTTGAGGTGCTTTCTACGAACGGAGATACCTTTCTCGGCGGTGATGATTTTGATAGAGCGATTATTGATTTTTGGTTAAAAGAAAATAATATCGACCCACAAATTCTAACAGAAAATAAAGCCCTCAGTCAAGAACTTCGCATTGCAGCAGAACAAGCGAAAAAGACACTTTCTACTGATAATCAATACACTGAAAGGGTAGGGGAGTGGACTTGTGAAATTACGAAAGCGCAATTTGAATCGCTTATTTCTTCATTAATCAATAAAACACTCGATAGCTGCAAACAAGCATTGAACGATGCTAAATTGGCAGTAGAAAATATTGATACAGTCATTATGGTTGGTGGCAGTACGCGCGTGCCTTTGGTGAAGCAAACGGTATCCGAATTTTTCAAGGAAACGGTAAATGATATGCTCAATCCTGATGAAGTCGTCGCGCTTGGTGCGGCGATTCAGGCGGATATTTTAGCAGGAAATAATAAGGATTTATTACTGATTGATATCACGCCTTTATCACTTGGAATTGAGACTATGGGCGGCTTGATGGATACCATTATTCCACGTAATACAAAAGTTCCTGCAAAAGCAGGACGGCAATACACGACCTCCATTGATGGACAAAAAAATCTACAAGTGGCAGTCTATCAAGGCGAACGCGACCTCGTAAGTGACAACCGTAAACTTGGAGAATTTATCCTACGCGGTATCCCACCCATGCCTGCCGGAATTCCGAAAATTGACATACAGTTTATTTTAGATGCAGATGGGATTTTGACAGTAAGAGCGCGGGAGTTGCGAAGTGAATTAGAACAGAGTATTCAAGTGAAATCTGCTTACGGTATCAGCGAAGAAGAGATGGCGCGAATGCTTTTAGATTCCATTCAAAATGCAGAGTCAGATATGAAAATTCGCGCCTTGCTCGAAGCTCGAAATGAAGCAAATAATATCATTCTTTCTGCCGATAAATTCCTGACACAAAATACCGCCATTCTTAGCGAAGAAGAAATTTCAGAAACCAAAAAATTAACTGATATGCTGCGACAAAGCGTTGAAGGTCAAGACAAAGACGCGATAAACGTAGCAATGGATAATCTCAATAAATACACCACACCGCTCGCACACCGAGCAATGGATGTAAATATTGGAGAGGCGATAAAGGGGAAGAAATTATAAATTAAAAGTAATACCCAAAATAGCCGTTGAAAAAGAACGATTGGCATCTATCAAGACCAAAGTATTTGCCGTTTGTACGGTTTCATTCAAGGTCAAAGCTTTGGAGACAGAAAGTTCAAGGCTGATAGATTTTTTATTTTTTAAAACCCATGAAAAACCATGACCGACACCGATTTCAGGATATTGGATTTTATAGGCGTTTTCGATTTCAGTCGCATAGCTTTGTGGTTGTTTGTC
>JAHDEO010000396.1 GCA_020628725.1 Saprospiraceae bacterium | reverse complement strand
CCAAATCCACTCAATCAACACAAAAACACAAAAAAAAAGAAGCCGCATGTAGTTCATAATCGCTACTCTGATTTTATATATTGGCGTGCACATTCAATCCAATCTTCCGTGCTTTCATCCAACTCCACATCAGGTTGTACGCCGATATTATCAATACCTTTTCCTACATCTACTCTCGAAGAACGGGTAGTTGGGTAAAATAATCCCCATTTTCCATTGGGAAATTTCAACTCGTTTAAATTTCCATAATCAAGTATGCCTGCGGTAGCCTCTCCCATCAATGTCGTGCGTTTGCTTTGTTCACAATACAGCGCAAATTGCTCACAACTGCTGGCACAACCTCCGTTAATCAACACAACGACCTTTTTAGGATTCGCATATTTACGTATCAATTTTCGTTTAAAAGTGCCTGTTTTGCCTACATACTTACCAACCTTTCTATTGAGTTTACGGTACTGCATTTTATAATACATTCTGACAGGAAGTGAAAAATCTTTGTCCTCAGAAAACCCTTTATAAGCTTTGTTATTATCAGTTGTCGAATAGACTTGTCCATGATAAGCAGTTACAGGTTGAGTGTAAATAAATGGTCGTAGTGGAAAGTAAGTCAGATCGCTTCCACCACCATTATTTCTACAGTCAATAATCAGATTTGGCGTGGTTTTCAGCAGCTTTTTATTTGCCTTCACCAATTGACGCATTTCCTTTTGGTAGTTATTATTCATGGTAGGAATCGTCAATAAAAGCGTCTCATCATCCAGAGATTCGAGACTGTACATTTTGTTATCTTCCTTTGCTCTCACCGCAGGCATTCCCGGATAAACTTTCCACCAACTCCCCAATCCTTCCACGTCAATTTGTTTATTTTTCAACCAAGCTTTTGGCGTTCGCAAACTATGGTCGCGCATATAGTAATTCAACTGATATTCTCCCGAAATATCGCTTTCTTTCAACTCAAATTTCACATGACCGGGCATCCACCAAATAGAATCCGCCTTCAATATAAATGCTACGTAATCTCTGTGCTCATTTTGATTTTTTATGATGGCACATTTATACTGTCCTGAGTCATTTTCCCAAATGCCTTCCAATGCATCCGAGCTATTTGACAGATACGTTTTTACTTCATTTTCCGTTGTAGCAATTGTTTCCCAATCTTCAAATCTTGCTCTGATTTCAACGGGGTCGTCACCGCTCGCATTACCCAATTGTATATGTCCATCTTCAAACCAAGCCGCCCATTCATTCAACAACCTAAAACAAGTCGAATCTACTTTGGTCGCATCTGTGAGTTTTCTGTATTTAGCGGTAAATAGCTCATATTCATTTCTGGTAGAAGGTCTTACTTTATCTTTAAAACCGGAATAATTCGCCGTAATTTTGCGTGTTAAAAAATCAAATTGTTCGGGACAATTGCAATCTTGCGATAGGGCTATAGTTGAAAAAGATAATGATAATAAAAGGCTAATAAACGTTTTCATAGTAACAGTTTTTGTTTTTATAAAATTCTCATATAAATAGAAATGTTCAAAATAAGAAAGTATTATGCTTCAAGCCCCAAAGGGGCGAACGTTAATAACTTGGGGTGTCAGCCCCAAGTGGTAAAAATCACACTTTCAGCCAGCCCTAAAAGGGCGAAATGCCTCATTATACCGCCCTTTCAGGGCTGACAAAGTTCCTTGGTTTTTATCTTGGGGCTGACACCCCAAGTTAGTATATCCCGTCCCTTTGGGACTTATTTTTACACAAAACAAAATAAAACGAATTTATCTGTTCCAATCCGTTTAATCCGTTCCATCTGTGTCCTATCTTTACGTTATATTTTTTTCTATCTGAAAAAAATGAAATACGCATAGAAAGACAAATTATGAAATAGATAGTTGCACAAAAACAATCTACCGCAAATGGAAGGAATTGAAGTACAAATGAAAAACAGAATAGCGCCCTTTGCCGGATTGGCAGCTTGTGGTATTTTTTATATCGCTATGATTTTAACAATGATTCCTTTTGTTGGCGAACAGGGGGAATCATTCTCCTTTTTGAATCATTTCATATCAGAGTTGGGCAATCCTACCTATTCTGAATATCATTATATATTCAATAATGGGATTATCATTGCCGGTGTTGGATTTGGCATTTTCGCTTATTGTATGGGCGGACTGATTCAGTCCAAATTAGCTTGGGCAAGTATTTGGATAGGCATGATTGCGTCTGTTTTGTGTTCGGGCGTAGGGATTGTTCCGGCGCACTATGGGGAGCTTCACTTGGTTGTTGCTGTCAGTTTTTTTAGCCTGATGACTCTTGCGATGACCATGTACTCCTATTCCATTCTGAATGACAAATCAAAGGCATTTCCCAATTATATCGCTTTTTATGGTTTTGGTGCCATGATTTCTTTTATTTTACTCATGATAGCCCCCAAGGAACTCATCGCTGTGCAGAACGAACAAAAAGAACTATTTGAAAGACCGGATTTTTGGTTGGTGACGATTGCGGAATGGCTCGTTTTTTTCTTTTTAACTACTTGGGTGATTGTCGTTTCTGTGTATTTGTTAATCAAGCAAAATAGAAAAATATGAGTTTGAATGCAGGGTGATTTTTATTCAATTATTGATTACCTGTATCTAATTTTGTGCTTTTTGTGATTCAAAATTAGAGTGGAAAAACAAAAACTTATGCTTAAATTGAGGTCTGAAAATCAAAGACATATTTAAATATAAGTAAAAAGATGAATCTTCTTTCATATCCGCTAAAGTACATCAAGCCAATACAATTAGAAGATGGCACGCTAATACAGCTGCGTCCGATTCACCCATTAGATGGAGGACGTGCAACCAGTTTCAAGTCTACGCTTTCAGAAGAAAGCATCTTGGCAAGATTTCATGGATATATTCCTGAAATAACAGAACAACTGGTTAAGAAACTAACAGAAATTGACTATAAAACTGAGATGGCAATCATAGCTGAAGTCGTAAAAAAAGAAGACAAAGAAATTATAGCTGTTGCAAGAATCATAGGTGATAAAAAGAACTCAGTTGATTTTGCCATTATCATTTCAGATGATTGGCACAGTAAAAGATTAGGTTCTATTCTAACAGATTTTATGATAAAAATAGCGAAGGAGATGAATTTTAAATCAATGTATGCACATGTGATGAACGGAAATATAGCCATGCTGGAGATATTTCGAAAAAGAGGATTTAAAATTGATAAAGCAGATGAGAAAACGAAGGTCGTAAAATTGAAATTGAGATAATCACCAATCTTAATTTAATTTTGACTAATTAAAACACATCACAAAACAGGCATACATTTAACTCACTTGTATTTAAACTATTATCACACATAAAACAAAGTAATCAACGAAAAAACAACACATTCAATATTTTTAACTTCAAAAAATAAGTCACATCTAATACACGTCACCATTGTTTATTTCCATAAAAACATTATAACATGTCACCATGTATAATGTTTAAATGTAGAAGAAGCCTTCATACAATTTGAACAGACATTTCACAGCACAATGGGACTGACATGAAAAAAATCTACTTATTTCTAAGCTTAATTAGCATATTCCTAAACACACAATTACTCGCCCAACACAACATTTCCGAATTACCTACCAGTATAAATGAAGATGGAATTGCCCCCGATAGTAGCGCGATTCTTGACCTCCAAGCTGAAGACAAAGGCTTACTAATACCAAGAATGAATAAGGCTGCCCGTGATTTAATCGGCAGCCCCGCATTAGGATTATTAATTTTTCAAACAGATGACACACCGGGATTTTATTATTTCGATGGAATAGGTTGGACAGGATTGGGAGCAGATTCAGGGGCAGGTGGCGACCCTACTGATGAATTAAATATTTCCGCTGCATTGAATGGCACAAATCTCGAACTTGTGGATGCAGGTGGCACCTTGGTCGTTGACCTATCCGTTTTGCAAGATGGCGTAAACGACGCCGATGCCGACCCTTCTAATGAAATACAAGATTTACAATTAACAGGCAATGTTTTGACCATTACAAATAACGGCAGTGCAACCCACATTGACCTATCTCCTTACTTGGATAATACCGACACACAATTAAGCGAAGCCGAAGTAGATGCTTTTGTAGAAAATAACGGCTACATTACCTCACCCGATGATGCCGACGCCGACCCCACCAATGAATATAACACGGGCGTCACACTAAACGGAACAACACTCGAAATCACAGATGCCGGCGGCGTAATAAGTGCAAATATGTCCGGCTTGCAGGATGCCGATTGGCTCCAAACCAATGGCGCACAATCCACAGCAATCTCCAATAATATCTACACAAATGGAAGTGTCGGTATAGGTATATCAAATCCCGGACAAAGGCTTTCCGTTTATCCCGGCACCAATGTATCCGCAGAATTAGGCGATGCACATGTCGGGTATGTCGGACATAATAATTGGGCGGGTTTTTCTCATGTTGACAGAGATAATACCACCGACTATGCACTACTCCACAATTCATCCGGTATGACCATCATCAATGCGCAAGCCGGACAAGATATTAGTTTCAGACATGGCAATGTCAATCAAGTAACTATCGAAACAGATGGAGATGTGAGGCTCGTTGGCAATAATTCAGGCATCGTTTATCAGAGCAAAGAAACACAAGAATATTGGAGATTGGTGTATGTAGATAATTTTGAAGGTGGAACAGAAAGCTGGATAGGACAACAAGCTTTGAGTTCCGGCGATCAAGGTACGACCAGACAATCAAATAATGTGGCAGGCTTAGTGGGGCATTTCTTACGCCCCAATGATAATAACCATACGTTGAAAAAATTCTTTGATACATCAGGGATGAGTTACAGTGAGGTTAAAGTTGAATTTAATTATCTGTTTTTAGATTCTTGGGATGACGAAACAGGTTGGTTAGCTGTATCAGGCTCAGAAGCCGGCAACCCGACTCCAATCTGGCTGCAAGAACATCAGCACGACAAGGCAGATATGGAATTAAATGGCACTACCTATAATATATCTTTCTATGGAAATGGTAGTTATTCAGATGTAAAACAACAAAGGACGGCTCAATTCTCTTGGAGTGGTGGCGGTTTTTGGTTGAAGTTTGGTGCCAACCTTGACGGTAATACAGATGACGAAACTTTCGGCATCGACAATATCATGATTTATGTCCGGTAATTGAATTATCCTGATTGTAACGGTTTGCGTTGGCAACCTATTTTACTCCCCCCGCCTCCTCTCCCGAATCAAGTTGCGGGACAGGCTTCGGGGGAGATTTTTGCTACGCGAAAAACCACTACATATATGTCCCCCGCTGGCGGGGGTGCAGGGGGTGGAAAACGCTCAACCTGAAACACAAATTTAACAACCAACGCAATCTGTTACAATCATAAATTGCAAATAAAAATAATATCACAAACACATGAAACAACAACAAGCATCTATCACCAAAGTCATCGAAGCCATCCTTTGTCTGACGTGTTTTCCACTGATTTACCTCATTGGAAGAGCAATATGTTCATTTTTTCAATAAAGAAAATATGAAGTCAGGCGACTATTCAAAAGAAAACTTACCACAAAGACACGAGGACACAAAGTATAAGTAGTAAGCATTATTTTTTTTTGTGCCTTTGTGTCTTTGTGGCAAAATCAAAAGTGTGCAGTAGTCGATGTTTTGGCATTTCAAATCTGATAGCTCCTAATATTTTACGCACTCTTATCATTTAATTTGTGCCTATTAATACCAAAGTAGTGCTTCAAACACCTCTCCTCACACCCTCCAACTAAAATATGTTAAAATCACTTGCCTTCTGGATAAGTTTAGGTTTATGACATATCTTGGCAGCGTTAATCTTAAGAAAAGACTTCTTCACCACACTATCTCACTCATCCGAAAACCCTTATAAAATGTTGAAACGAAAAATGCGCGTAATGCGGGTGTTTTGTATATAATCTGTTTTTGATGAGAAGAATTTGTATCATTTTCATAGCAATCAGTTTCATGATGCTTCCGGTCAGAATTGAGGCACAGGTGATTGAAAATTTGATTGACTTTTTTACTGTTTATCCCAACAAAAAAGCAGTGGAGCGAGATAGTACTATTTATCCCTCGAAGGCGATTTTTACGCCTATCGTTTCTTATGCTCCCGAAACGAGTTTAAGTTTTGGTGTAGGTATGAAAGGGCTGTTCAAACTGAAAGGTTCAGGAGCTGAAACCAGAACTTCAAACATCCCAATCACCTTGCAATACACCATCGAAAATAAATTCCTTTTCTATTCCGGTTTTCAAGTCTTTTTTCCGGGAGAACGCTACATTTTAGCAGGAAATTTAAGGGTTCAGTCCTTTCCAAGTCTCTATTTCGGAGTTGGTCAAAATACGCCTACCTCCAATAAAGAAGCATTCTCATACAGTCAGATATTATTTGAACCGATTTTCCTAAAAAACTTCTTCATTCCCAATCTTTATGTAGGAAGTGGTTTTCGCTACAACAGAATCGGCAATGTAGAAGCCGCACCGGGCGGTTTGCTTGAAGGTTCCAGACATCCCGGCGCATTGGGGTCTACTTCTTCAGGGGTACAACTGGCGATGATTTACGATAGTCGGGATAATTTGCTAAATGCAAAGGAAGGTTTTTATATCGCAGTTACACATGGCTTTTATGGAAAATTTTTGGGCGGTACACAACGGTATGGCTTGACAAGATTTGACCTCAGATATTACACACAACCTCTAAAAACACCCAATAGTGTATTGGCATTTCAATTCAGAACGCATTTTAGTCATGGCGATACGCCTTTGCAAGAATTAGGGCGGTTTGGAGGCAGCGAAACTATGCGTGGATACTTTGAAGGACGGTATACAGACCGTCACTTATTTGCCACGCAAGTCGAATGGCGGCAAAAAATAAGTCGTTTATGGGGCGTGACCGCTTTTGCAGGATTTGGCGGAGTTGCTCCGAAAATCAATCAGTTCAGTATCAATA
>JAHDEO010000395.1 GCA_020628725.1 Saprospiraceae bacterium | reverse complement strand
TGATGAGGCTTATACTAATATAGTTGAAGGGGTGGAGCGAAATATTAACGCCATGCACGACCGTCGTAACCAACCCAAAGTAAAACAAAAAGCCGCAGAAGAAGAACAACGCTTACGTAAAGAAAAAGTCGCCAAAGTTGCCGCCCTTCCCACACCCATCCAAGACCTCCTACGTGATATGATATATGTACAAGGTGGTACTTTTCAAATGGGGGTTGAAGAATCTTGGAAGAGTAATGCCCATACCGTCACTTTAGATGATTTTAAAATAGGAAAATATCCTGTTACACAAGCACAATATCAAGCAGTTATGGGCGGAAACCCAAGTTATTTTAAAGGAAATGATAAACGACCTGTCGAATGGGTCAGTTGGCATGATGCTCAAGATTTTATCCAAAAACTGAATGAAATAACTGATGAAAATTTCCGCCTATCTACTGAGGCAGAATGGGAATTTGCCGCAAGAGGTGGTACGAAAAGTAAAAGCTATAAATATGCTGGAAACGATGCCCTCGATAAAGTGGCTTGGTATTATAGGAATAGCCGTGAAAAAGGTAAAGATCATCCAAATTACGGCACAAATCCCGTGGGCACAAAAGCACCCAATGAACTCAATATCCACGATATGAGTGGCAATGTATGGGAATGGTGTGAGGATTGGTACGATGAGAATTATTACAAGAATAGCCCTGAAAACAATCCTAAAGGGCCGATATCAGAACAAAAATATCGGGTTTTCCGTGGTGGGTCTTGGTACGGCAGCGATTACAATTGTCGCGTTTCGACCCGCTATAGAGCCTATCCGGGCAATGCCAGTGTCAATGTCGGCTTTCGCCTTGCCCAAACTCCTTAGTTATACAAAATAAAAAAAATCCCGAACCCCAACGAAAAACCGCGAAAGTCCGGGAATATCTTAACTCGCCACTCGCTACTTATTCAAATACTTCAACATCATCCTCAAAAGTCCCTCATTCTTCCCGTAAGGCGCGTAACGTATAGGCGCATCTATGAGAAGTGACTTGTGCAGCACACTCTTCTTATGCGAAAATGTATCAAATGATGCAGGACCGTGATATGCCCCGATACCACTCTCACCCACACCACCGAAAGGTAGATTCGGATTGGCGATGTGCATCAGCGTGTCATTGATACTTACGCCACCTGCACTCGTTTCGTTCATCACTTTGTCGATATTTTTTTGTGATTTGGAAAACATATATAAGGCGAGTGGTTTTTCGCGGTCTTTGATAAATTGAATCGCATCTTCAAGGCGTGTATAAGTCAACATCGGCAAGATAGGACCAAAAATCTCCTCTTGCATCACAGGGTCATCTTTGGCGACATTATCCATCAAAGTCGGTTCGATATAAAGGTCGGCTTCGTCCGTTTTTCCACCAAAGACGATGTCTCCACCGCCATCCATCAAGCCTTTCAAACGTCTGAAATGCTTCTTATTGATGATGCGTCCGTAGTCGGGACTTTCCTGTGCATTTTCGCCGTAGAATTTGGTGATTTGCGTCTTCATTTCTGCGACGAATTTATCCTTAATTTTCTCATTAATAAGCAGATAATCCGGCGCGATGCAAGTTTGCCCTGCATTCATCAACTTACCTGATACAATGCGTTTGACAGAATGTACTACATGAATTTTTTCATCAACAATACACGGACTTTTACCACCTAATTCAAGCGTAACAGGCGTCAGGTGTTTGGCTGCCGCTTGATAAACGATGCGTCCCACATTCGTACTGCCCGTAAAGAAAACATAGTCGAATCTTTCTGCCAAAAGTGCCTGCGTTTCAGGCACGCCACCTTCCACTACGGCGATATATTCATCTGAAAAATTATCGGTAATTAAATCAGAAATGGCTTTCGCTGTGTGTGGAGCATATTCCGAAGGTTTGATGACGACTGTATTACCTGCACACATCGCGCCCACCACAGGCGCAAGCACCAATTGGAAAGGATAATTCCATGGCGCAATAACCAGTACATTACCATAAGGTTCAGATTGAATGTAGCTCGACGCCTTCGCATGGAATAGGGGAGTGGGTACCTTTTCGGGTCTTGCCCATTTTCGCGTATTCGCAATTGCATCATCCAAATCATTCAACACAAAACCAATTTCTGTCAAGTAACCTTCTGTATCACATTTACGTAGATCTTTGTGCAAAGCATCCAAAAATATACGCTCATTTTCAACGATTGCGGCACGAAGTTTTTTCATTTGCGCGACGCGAAATTTTACATCTTTCGTTTCGCCCGTAGCGAAATAATCACGTTGTCTGCCAATGATATCGGCGATATATGCCGTCTGCGAGGGTGCTAAGGTGGTAATTGCTGTCATAATATTTCGTACTGGCGATTTTAATCGCCAAGTCATTTTTTAATTAATGCAAAAACAATTGAATTACTCGGCGATTAAAATCGCCAGTACACTTTTACAAATATACAAAAACACAACGTATTATTTTGAAAATAACAAATTAACTGTTTTATTCATGCGCAAATAAAGATGAAACTGTCACTGAGTTGACATTAAAAGCCACCTTTTTTTCCGAAACTTGCGACTTGCTTTTTTGTTTATTGAATAGGTCTTATTTTTACCGAAATCCTAAATGAACGTGGATTTTTATGATTGAAAACCAATATGTTAAGACCTTATTTGTAGCGAAACGAACAACTCAATTATATGAATTTAAAAAAAGATACGGAAGGCATCATTCAGCAAGTTTGTGAATTGTTGCACAGAATGGACGATGAAATGTTTGCCCAACCGTTAGAGGTATTTTCCGACAGTTCCATTGGCTCGCACATTCGCCATATTCATGGGTTTTATGCTTGTCTGATACAAGGTGCAGAATCAGGAGTGGTCAATTACGACAAACGCGAGCGCGACCTTCGCATCCAGACCGAGACGACTTATTGCGATGAGAATTTTTGCAGTCTCGTGCCGCACATCAGCCAATTGGACTTGCAACAACCCGTGACCGTATTACAAGGGATGTACACTTCTGATGCAGCTAACGGTGATGGTATTGCCTCCAGTATTGGGCGCGAATTGATTTATACCTTCGAACACGCCATTCATCACCTTGCTATCGTTAAAATGGGCTTGCGTGTGCATTTTCCTGATTTTGAGGTAGATAAGAATTTGGGCGTTGCCCCTTCCACCATTGAATATCGTCAAAGCGTATGTGCACAGTAACTTATTTGCCGCTTACCGACAATCGTTTTATCCTCACCTCAAATCGTGACGAGGGCGTGATGCGTAAGCCCGCACTCATGCCCGAAGTGTATGATATAGCAGGCAAGCAGGTCATGTTTCCGAAAGATGGTGAAGCGGGCGGAACTTGGATTGGCGCGACTCCCTATGGGCGTGTGGTGTGCTTGATGAATGGTGCATTTATCCGCCATGAACGTGAATTGCCCTATCGAATGAGTCGTGGACAGGTCGTATTAGATGCTTTGACAGCGGATAATTTGGAAGATTTTTTGCAAAATTATTTTTTGGAAAAAATAGAACCATTTACGATTGTTGCCTTTGATTGGGAAGACGAATTTCAACGTTGGGAATTACGTTGGGACGGAAAACAAAGGCATATCAAAGCACTCCCGCATGAGCCGCAAATTTGGTCATCCGCCACTTTGTATGATGATGAAATGCATGGTAAACGCGAGAAATGGTTTGCCAAATGGATTTCAGAAAACGCTGATTATCAGGCGGATAAAATACGCGACTTTCACAAAACAGCAGGAGATGGTAATCCCATTACCGACCTACGCACCGAACGCGGTTTCCTACGAACAGTCAGCGTAACTACGATAGAAAAATCTGATTCAACCGTAAAAATGACCTACGAAGATCTTCGCACAGAGACTACCGGCACTGCCGAATTTCCGGCATTTACATTAGAAAAAATTTAGTTGTTTATATGGCTTCATTGTTTTAGGCAACTCGAAATAAATAATTGGTCAAAAATGCGAAGTTATTTTTTGCTCAATCAAGGCGTGAAAATGTGAGTTTATCGGGATAAATGACCATTTTTACAACGCAGAGTGAGTGAAAAAGAACAAGTAGTTTTGGCTAATTATTTGTTACGAGTTGTCTTATTGTTACATGGTTTTATTGTTATGTTTGCGAAGCAAAAATAACTAACAATGAAACAATAAAACAATGAAGCAATTTAGCAATCAAACAATTTAAGAAAATGAGTAATAAGTCAACGGGTGTATTCATCAGTTTAGCATGGCCCGATACATTTGTCAGCACATCAGGCGGACCTTTAGAGCGATTTTTACAATTATTTGGCGCAGGAAAAGATGATAAATTTCGTGGCGGTCATGCAGCATTGGCTTTGATAAATCGCAGTACGGGGGATTTAGAATTTTATGATTTCGGGCGTTACATTACACCCGATGGCAAGGCACGCACACGTAGTGCCGATACCGACCCGGAAATTCTGATGAAAGATACTCGTGCTAAATTTGACGCCGAAGGCAATCTACTGAATGAGGATGAAATTTTGATTCGCCTGGAATCTGACCCCGAAGCAACGCATGGCGATGGTCGTATGCTCGCATCTTTCTGTTATGAAACGGATTATGAAAAAACGAAAGCCTTCATACATGAGATGATTGACTTGGGGAGTATTCCATATCGAGTTTTTGGAGGCGGGTCGAATTGCAGCCGTTTTGTGGCGGATAGCTTCAAGGCAGGTACATTGAATTCGCGTTTGAATTTCAAATTTAAGTATCCGATGACGATTACACCATCACCTATCGGGAATGTAGTCAATGGTACTTCAAACGGAAAAATGTACGAGGTGTATAAAGGCGTCATAAACCCATATCCGGGCGGACGCCGACACACGATACGCGAGTTGTTTAATAATACTTTTGGTGAAGATAAAGATATACAAGGCTTCACCCTTGTCGGCAATATGCTCGAACCACCCAAGCCCGACTCCGTACCCGAAGCCGCCCAATGGCTCGGCGGACGCGGTGCAGGTTCTTGGTTTCATGCAGTGCAAACGTCTGATTTAGAGGTGAATCAATTCAGAGTGAGACGCTATATCAATGACGGCACGGTAATGTACAATCGCATTTTTCATCTTGAAGATGGAGCTTTGAATTTGGATGAACCTTACCAATTTATCCATGATTGCCATGCGACTAAAACGACGATTGTGCAGCATGAGAGAAGAATAGAAATGAGGTATAGAGTACCTGCTTCTCATTTGGTAGAAGCCAAATAAAAGGTGTTGTTGTTTTGATGTTTTGTGATGAAAAGCAGTTGAGAAATTGCCTATTTTTACATATCTTTATCATTCATTTCATCACAAAATATTAAAACAATTTTAACTATGAAAAATCGTATACTACTGGTTTTTTCATTTCTCGCTTTTTCTTTTAATGGTTTTGCACAAACAGATGCCTCCGGTGACTGGTGTGCCACGGAGTACCCCGAATATATGTTTGAATATGTCGAGGATGCTACGCGGGATTTTCTGAATGGTTTTCAGAAGTCCAATCAGGAATATTTCATCCCTGTTACGCTGCACAATATGCGTACGACTGATGCTACAGGCGGTAGCGATATAACAGAAGTGCTGCCGATGTTTTGCCAAATTGTGGGAGCTTTTGAGCCTTACGGTATTCATTTGTATCTCCATGATTTACAACAACATAATAGCACAGGATGGACAGATGATGGTGCTTTAGCGACTACAGTATTCCTGACTAAAGAGCCTAATACAGTGAATATGTATTTGTTCACACAATTGACCGGGGGAGCAGGCTTGTGCGGATACTATCTCGGTAATGCGACAACTCCCGGACAAACGGAACCAATGGGAGCTGACGTAGTTGCCATCAATACGAATAGTACCTGCGAGGATGATGTAGGCGTATTGATACACGAATTGGGACATTACTTCGGTTTGCCGCATACTTTTTTCGGGTTTGAGGGAACGGGTAGCAATTGCGGTGTATACGTAGCGAATGGTGAGCGTGTAGATGGCTCCAATTGTTCTACTGCTGCCGACAGGATTTGTGATACAACGCCCGATAATAATGCCCTTGCGCCGGGAAGTTGCCCTAATGGAATGGAGGGGTGTTTACAATACGACAGAGATAGCGTTGCCTTTTATCCTGATGCGACGAATTACATGTCTTATTTTTTGGATTGTTTAGCACGCTTTACGGATGGACAGGAGATGGTGATGAAAGGTATTATCGAAAACTTGCGAGATGACTTGCTCGTTTTGCCTGCACCTGCTGACCTCCAACCTGTTACGGAGACACCAAATCTGTTGTTGCCCGGTGACGGAGGAGCGCGCCCTTATGATATAGTTGATTTTACTTGGGAAGCTGTTCCTAATGCGACTAAATATTATTTTGAGATTAATCGTACAGACAATTTTAACCAACTTTTCCGCGTAGAAAGTGTGATATTAGATGCGAATCAATACACCAGTACTATGTTGCAACCTTCTACTACATATCATTGGCGTGTGCTTGCTTATAATGAAATGTCCACTTGCATTGATGAGTATAGTACACGGACCTTCGATACGCAAGGATGGACTGTCTCCAATGAAGAAGTTGAAGGCATCGAAGCTATTAATATTTCTCCAAATCCTGCATTTAGCGGTCAGGCGGTAACACTTCAGGTCGAAAGCAATCGTCAACTTAATGGGGCATTGAATGTGTATAATGTTGGTGGCCAATTGATACAACAAACACCTGTTTCTATTGGCACTTCCAATGATTCATTTACAATTGATACTAAATCGCTGTCAGCAGGTTTATACGTAGTACATTTGCAATTTGAAGAAGGAACGATTCAGAAGAAATTTATTGTGAATTAATTTTGAATGAGTGAATGAGTGAATTTTGAATAGCACTAAAACATATTCTGTTAATTTATTCACAAAATTAAAACGGTCAAACGATTAGTCATTGTTTGACCGTTTTCTATGAATATTCATTTAA
>JAHDEO010000394.1 GCA_020628725.1 Saprospiraceae bacterium | reverse complement strand
GCTTCCAATCCGGGTAATGTAACTTTGAGTCCATATGTATGGTTAAAGCATAATCCGGGAACTAGTATCAAGTTGCTTTTAGTAATCATTATTTCCATTGCATTGCTCACGTCTATTCCGCTCGGAGCCATGATAATACCCGGAATTATTCTATTTCTATTGTACCGAAGAGCTATGTTTTATTGGATGTATATGAAAGAACATTTTGCACTTGGAGATTCTAACGGAGGTATTGTGATTTCAGAAAAACCTTCATTAGTGGCTGTAACGACGGATTTTACAAAGGGATTTGGAACATCATATCCGGTTATCAAAATTATCAAATATAAAGGAAAAGGAAAACTCGGTGACAAAATTGGAACGGTGGCATTATACACAGGCTCAACAGATGAAAGTTTACCACATTGGATAGATTTTAATCCAATTCCAATTGAATATGCAACAAATAATCCCGAAGAAATCAGTAAGGCAATAGAAAGTTATGATGACAATCAATGGTTCCAAATCCAAGATAGATTAAAAGAAGTACCGAAACCATTTAAAGAAGGGCTCTATAAGGTAGAAGTCAATAGTAGTGATTGGAGTAAATTGTAAGGATGTAGTCGGAGACACTAAAAGCCAATCCCCAACCCCAAAGATACATACTCCGCCACGACTTGATGCGATTTCATATACACGCCTAAGTGTAAATTCGGTGTTTTTCTATCTTTCATTCGAAAGTAATAACGAACACCCAATTTGGTATAAATCAAACCCGGCTGAAGGAATGAACGTGTCAGGTAAGTACCTGCTTGAAACCACATACTTGCATTACCAAGCGTCACTTCATCTGCCACGAAAATCAGGAGGCGGGTGGCATTGCGTCGACGTAGCTGTTGCGTTTCAAATTGTCCGATGTGATTCATAAAATCATACACTGCATAATTAAATTCATATTCCAAGCCCGCCCAAAGTCGATTGGCATAACCCAAGTTGCGTCCTGCTGAAAGTGCGGTGATGTGGATAGGATATTTCGGTCCGCCCGGTGTGATGGTTTCGGTGAGGGAAAAGGCTTGCATCAAACTGAAATATATCTTCGGGTCGCGTGTACGTGACGTGGATGCGGGGATAAAATCTTCTTTTTGAAGTGGTTGTGGAATATAGGTGACTCCAAGATTGAGTGCAGGGACATTTAATCCAAGATTGGGCAGCGTAGATGCACCGTTGGAAAAGTGTGTGTAGGAAATCGAACTTTGTAGCGTCCATTTTTCATTCAAATACCAACCAGTACCAAATCGAAAGCCAATCATGCTATTGAGGTAGGAACCGATAGCATTATTTGTCGGGTTATGAGCAACATTATACGGGCGATTGAGATATGCCGCGCCCACGCCTATGCGAAAGTGCGCATGCCAGCGTTTTTTTTCTAAAAATTTAAAGGTAAAATTGGGCATCGCGCCCACAGCACCGCCAAATATTTCTTTATCCCCAAAATTAAAATAACTCAACGCCACTCCAAATGAGGGATAGCCTTGGTGGGCTTGCCATGCTTGTTTGCCGTAAGTTTTTTTGATGACATTTAATTCGAGACCAAAGGTGTTGCTTGTAACATCGGCACTGAATTTAGCGGTATGTTTGATGATACGTCCGTAGTGGAAATTGGGCTCGAAGGTGATGCCTTTTAGAGATTGACTATGCGAAAGGAGAGGAAAAAGAACGAGAATTAAAATGAATCGAACTAACATGATAGGAACGCGGATTTAGCGGATTTAACGGATAGACACTGATAAAAATCCGTTAAATCCGCGCTCTATTTTCTTATGGTAAAAGACGCCCGTAACGACGTGGAAACGGTATTGTCTCGCGCAAGTGGTCGAGGTCACAACACCAACGTACGATACGCTCTAAACCAAGTCCAAACCCCGAATGAGGCACTGAACCAAAGCGGCGGAGGTCAAGATACCACTCAAATTCTTCCATTGGAAGTTCGTGTTCCTCTATCTTGCGAAGAAGGATATTGATGTCCGTTTCACGCTCTGAACCACCGACGATTTCGCCGTAGCCTTCAGGAGCGAGTAGGTCAACGCCTTTTACGTGGTCGGGGTCGCCTTCGACTTCTTTCATGTAGAATGCTTTGATTTTGGTGGGCCAATTGTACACCATCACGGGCGCATCAAATACGCGCGTAAGTACTGTTTCGTCCGAACCACCAAAGTCTTCGCCGTCTTTGAAATTTTTCGCAGACTCTATCCATTTTGGGATATTGCGAACTTGCTCTTCCATAATAGCGATTTCCTTGCGGAGTGCAGCGATTTTGGCTTCATTGAATTTGCGTGCGCCTTTTTTCATACCCGCTTTGATGGCGGCTTCGCGCTCGGCGATGTCTTTTAGATTATCTTCGATGCCTTGTTTGGCAGCAGCAAGGTCGGCTTCTTGTACGGCAATAGCATTTTTGCCATTGACGTCCATTTCACCGCGTAGGATTTTGACGGAATCCGTATAAGCTACACGCGGAAAATCTTGGTTGACCTTAGCTAATGCTTCGACGTCTCTGCCGAGGGCTTCCAACTCTACTTTACATTTCTCCAAGACGCGATTGATGACATGTTTGGTAAATGCCTCAATCAAATCCATGTTCATTTCGTTGTCGTAAAATGCCATTTCGGGTTCTATCATCCAGAACTCGGCAAGGTGGCGCGGCGTGTCCGATTTTTCGGCACGGAAGGTTGGTCCGAAAGTATAAATCAAGCCTTGCGCCATTGCCATCGCTTCACCGTATAATTGACCGGATTGAGAAAGGAATGCTTCATTGCCAAAGAAATCTGTTGCAAATAAAGTTGTCGTTCCTTCACAAGCATTCCCTGTAAAAATCGGCGCATCCATTTGCATAAATCCTCTATCTTGAAAGAACTCATGGATACCCATTTTTATCTCGTTTCGTACACGCATAATCGCCCACTGACGCTTGGAACGCAGCCATAGGTGACGGCGGTCTGCAAGGTGGCGAACGCCATGCTCGTTTTCATTGACCTTGATAGGATAATCCTTAGCGTAGCTATATACTTCGAGTGAAGTGGCTTGTAATTCGTAGCCGCCCATTTGTCGTTCATCCTTGATGACATTTCCCGTCAGTGCAAGCGAACTTTCCAGTGAAAGACGTTTGGCAGCCTCAAATTGCTCTTCGCCTACATCGTCCAAGCCAATGACGCATTGTATAAAACCTGTTCCATCGCGCAAGACGACGAAGATGTTGGTTTTAGATTCGCGGATGTTGGCTACCCAGCCTTTTAATGTGGCTTGTTTGCCTTCGTGCTGTCCGATTTCTTTTATGTATTGGTGCATTGTTGTTCGTGAATTCGTTGATTCGTATATCCGTTAATTCGTTTATTGATGACTTGTGATTCGTATCTAAAAAAGATTGCATTTATTTTTGGAAAAACGAATCACAGCGTCGCAAAGTTCATTCGATAATTATATTAATTTGTAATGTTTTACAAGACAAAATAATACGAATTACAAGTCATAATTTGACTGAATTTCAAAAAATAAGCCGCAAGATAGCGGTTTTGTCACAAAAAAGTGTGAATAATTGTTGGGATTGATTATACTTGCGTCAATTTTATATTAATAGTCCATAGTCGGTAGTCCATAGTCCATAGTTAGAATGTGACAATGATGAAATGCGACGATGCTATAATGTTCGTTTTATTTACTAAATTACATTGCAACCATGGACTGCGGACTATCGACCATCGACTGAAAAGTTTTTTTATTCACCATTTTAAATATTAAAGAAACATCATGGGTAAACTTGATGATTTGTTAGCTAAGTACAAAGAAAATATGACCGGTAAGCTCGGTATCAAAAAAGTAGACGACGATTTGCTCAGAGCTGCTGCAAAAGCTTGCGGTCCTGCATTGTACAAAGCTGATGCTTCTACGGTATCTTCCGGCGATCCTGCTGAGTTGGAGCGTGTTAAGAAAAATTTCTTAATCAAAAAATTAGGGCTTAAAGACTCTCCAAAATTGGACGAAGGTATCCAGAACGTTGTGGATATTTTCGGTAAATCTAATCGTAATAAGTACCGTGCTATTTTCTACTACTTATTAATTAAGGAGTTTAGAAAAGCATCCATGTTTAAGTAATCGTAGATGGTTGACAGTGGGCGGTAAACGCCGACAACAAACCAATGTGCTACAGTTATTTCACAAGAGATGAAGCCTGCCTTTTTGGTGGGCTTTTTTTGTTTTACAGTGGACGGAATGTGCGTGGGTTATAGTTTGTTGAAAAATATATTTCGTCAAAAAAGGTAACAAAAATTTGCGTATTACCTCGCGTTAGAACCGTTTACCGTCAGCCGTCTACCGTTCACCGTTTATATGCTCCAATAAAACTTCATAGTAAGGGCGTTTGAAGACTTTTGATTTGAGCCATGCATAGAAGGACATATCAATTGTACTATGATGTTTTTCGGGCGAAAGGTCGAATTTACCTTCTAAAAATTCATAGAAATTATCGGCATTCATGGAGTTGGGATTATTCATGTAGTTCCTCACAGCGAATAGGAAGTGTTTGACATACATGTTTTGCGGACGCCGAATAAAATTATCAAAATATCGCTCGATAGAACGGATGCGATTGAGGGCAATATCGTCATTGCCGAGTTCGTATTGAGCGAGCATTTCAATCATATTTTTTTTGAGGAGCCATTCTTTGCCCATGTTTTTTTCGCAGGTGCGGTCGGTGGGCATACTCCATAGCAATTCGCGGGTTTTGTCATAATTAGTTTGAAAACTGTAATAGGTGGCGAGGTTGAGTATGGCAGTGAGTCTGTTTTCCATGTTTAGCTTGAAGTCGGTTTCTTCGAGTAGAGTCTCGTGCATTTGTATGGCTTCATCCAACTCACCTTCAAAGTTGCGAATCGCAGCTAATAGCATGATATACAAGGGATAAAAACGATTGTAATGACTGCGATTATACTGCAAAATGCTTTCGTGATACACGCCGAGCCACTCTTTTGATTCGGCAAATTTACGATTGCGATAGAGTGCATGTGCGACCATGTACAAGAGACTGAGTTTGTAAAAATGGTGGTGTTTTGAGAAGCCGTGTTGCTCTTCTACAGATTCGTATTGCTGAATAACGTAAGGTTCAAAGTCTCGAAAATCGCCTATCGAAATAGCTACACTTCGCGCTATCGAAGCAATGTTGTAGAGCAAACGCGGACGCTTGGTCACGACATCTGCCAAGTCATACTCTATGAGTACTCTTTGTATAGTTCGTTGAATATTAACGGCTTTACTTTCCACACGTCGCTCATGTAGCCGCTGACGAATAATTCCATGTGCAAACTGAACACGCTCGTCTTCATCCAATAGAGCGCGATTGGCTTTATATTTTTCTATGATTTCTTGGACATTGGGTGCATGTTTGGAGGGAACATTTCTGATTTGGAGGAGATAGATATTGTTAAGCAAGGCAAATTGCTCATGCGACTGTGCAAGGGTTTCAACTTTGAGCAGATAATGCCACGCCAATTCATCCGCTTTTTTGCTAAACAGATACCGCACCAATGAAAGCGACCCCATGATGGAAGAGGAAGCCGTCGGGTCATCATCCATCCTTTTCAGCACAATAAAATCGGTTAAATGTCGCAAGAGTCGCTTGCGTACCGCGTAGTAGGCTTCTTTGTTGGGTACGTTAATTTTTTGAGCGATAACGGCGGGTTTATTTGCTTCATTTTTCAATAGAAATTCAAATAAATCTAAATCTTTTCGACTTTTCTTTTTCTTTTGACGGTGAATGAAGCTCCGAAATTCGCGTACGTCATCTGCTTCCAACGTTCTGATAATTTCCTTGATTTTATCCACGACAACTGATTAATGGTGAACGGTTAATGATTAATTTCCATAAGAAAAATATCAATTTAGGTGTTTTTTTGATTTTTCAAAAATACGTTTTTTTATATAAAAAACAATTGTAAATCAATTTTTTATGCTAAAAATCAATGTTGTCGAAAAATACAATTTTAGAAAAATTTGGTTTGGATGGAGGGGCAAAACCTATGTATGTTTGTACTGTCGAAAGAGACAACCTGTATCATTGAATGGTTTTTGATTTAGAGGTTTTTGATTGCTCTATCATAATATTTAATCAATCAAAAATCAAAAATTAAAAATAATTCGTTCGTTCAAAATTCATTCATTCAAAATTAATAAAATGGATAACACAATTTTGAGTCAAAACACCCAAGCATGGCGATTTCAAGTGTGGGTCGCATTTGCACTTTCTTTCGGACTTACTTTGTTTGGTTTATATGTTGCCGATATGGACATATGGACAAAAGGCTATCTCGCGATGGGCATCATTTTTACGGTAGGTTCTTGTTTTTCATTAGCAAAAACACTCCGCGACGACCATGAATATCAAAAACTGGTCAACCGTGTAAGTGCCGCAAAAACCGAACAGATATTGTCAGACTTTGAAGGGAAAACATAACAAACGCAAGTTCAAGTTCAAACTCAAGCGCAAGTTAAAATTCTCATTCAACTATAATTTGGAAATTAGATAACAGCATAATTAGCGTCAATTAAACAATTTAGCACAAAGAAACGATTAGCACAGAAAAATGATTAACAGCAAGTCAACGGATTAACGTCAAAGCAACCATTAACACCAAAATAACCGATTAGCACAAAACAAACTTTTAACACTTAAAAACCATTAACGTCAAAACGAACAGTAACCACATCACACCAAAAAACGCCTGATGGAACGCCAATAAAAGGCTCATCCCCTTTTCCGTTCTCTACGGGTAAACATGAAGAAGCCCATTCAAGTCGCGACTTGAATGGGCTTTGTTGTAATGCGGTCTGTAGACCGCACATATTTTTTGCGACGCAAAAAATAAAACACCGTCTACAGACGGTGCTACATTTTACATCTGATTAATTTTATACAATAAGTCAACCGTAGGTTGTGGGTCGTGTCCTTCGTCTTGGGCGTGTTTGATAGCTTTTT
>JAHDEO010000393.1 GCA_020628725.1 Saprospiraceae bacterium | reverse complement strand
TAACATATTTTTTATGACAATGTTTTAAAACAAATTTGCGACAATTATGTAGGTATGTTACACTTACACAATTGCCGCAGACTCATTTTGAACTGGTTTAAACTTTTGATTTGAAGGCGAAAAACAAGGATTTATGGTTCTGATGAAAGCTGAATAAACTTATTTCGCCTCAAGTATATTGCTAATATCCTCTTGTAAAGAAATATTAGTCACTACCGGGCTTTCCTCAAATTTTATCTCGCCTTTATCATTGGTTCCGGCGATTTGATTCGTTATTGTCAGGTAATTTTCGTTAGTCGCATTTGCATAAAGCGTAAAAACACTATGGCTATTGTGGTCGGGATTCACTTTTGCCAATTGCTCAAAAAAATCAATATTTCCATTGCTCACATGTTCGACAACTTCGTTTGGATGTACCGGGACAAATGCCGGTAGTTGCTTTTCTTCAAACCATTTTTGATTTTCTTCGCAGAAGGGTTTATTGGCATCTACCGAACGCCCCATAATGGACGGGACTATCACTATAATGGCTTCAATAATCCAGATAATGGTCAGCATAATACCACTAACAGCACCGCCACCGCCGATGCCCCAAGTTCCATATTTGTTGATTTCTCCAATCAATCCAAACAATGCCCCCGGTTGCGTAGCAAGCGCGAAAACTTCGATAAAACTGATATTGCTGACAGCAATTCCTATGTCTTCGGTTCCATAGCTCTCTGCGACGTTGATTACCAAATCCGCCCAAACTGCCCAGTGGAAATAAAGTGCGACCAAGGCACCCAATAAACCGAAAAAGAAAGCTAATCGAGGGTTTCTTACTTTGCCCATTTTAATTACAAAATGCTTGACTATATAGCCTACCCCAATTCCAAAACCTGCGGCGATAAAGAAATTGATATACGGAATTGGAATATACCAAATTGCATAGGCATATATCAATCCAAGCAACGGAAATACCGTCAAACAAGCAATAATAAAGAAAACAATGGACAGCGGGGAGAATTTCCCGGAAGGTTGATAAAAATTTGTCATGGTGTTACGTTTTAGTTTTTATGAATAAGAATATTATGAGATAATGTTGTTTTCAGGATAAGACTTGTGTGTATTTTTATTTTCCCCTTTGAGGAGATTGTGAGCAGTTTTTAAAAGTTTAACTTTAAAGGGTCATACATATGTTTTGGATTTCCACGGACAAAGGTGAACTTTATATTTTAATAATCCAAATAACTATGAATATTTATTTGAAACAAAGTACGAAGCAAAAATAAGTTTACATGCTTACTTAGCTTATTTTCACTTCGTTCCTGCGTACTGTTATCTCTGTAGAACTAAGTCTTAGGCAACTTGGGTTACTTATTTTGAATTGCCTTATTAAAAATTACTTCAGGACTAATATCTGCCTCGCTACGCGTCCACTTTCTGTTTGAATAAACACAAAATAAGTTCCTGCCGCCACATTACGCATATCAACTGTTTGTAGGAAAATACTTTGTCTATCCATAAATTGATACATCTCCTGCCCCAATGTGTTAAGTACTTGAATAGTAGCCGTTTGTGCCACTTCAAATTGTAGGTCAATCGTGAATTCTCCATTGGAAGGGTTAGGAAAAATGTCAAGGTTAGTCAGGTATTCAGGCATCTCAATACCTACTGTTAAATCAATTTCTGCCGTAACCTCACAACCGGAAGCATCTGTCACAGTAACGCTGTAAATTCCTTCCTCCAAACCCACTGCGGTAGCTGTTGTTTGCATATTAGGGTCATTCCATTGGTAGGTAAATGGTGGCGTACCACCGGAGGGAATTGCCGTTGCAGTGTTTCCCGAAATGGTAATATCCACTTCAAGCGGAGAGAACACGACTTCAGTCTGCGTAAATTCTATCATCGCCGTACACCCGACATCATCTCGAACCACTACCGTGTACATTCCCCCCGGCAGATTAATATAAACTGAAATCGTGTCAAATGCATCGCCATTCCACGAATACTCATAAGGCAGAACACCACCCGTAGCGACAACCCTCGTTTCTATTTCAAACTCATCATCACAATCTGCACCTACCACTACAATATCACCATTATTTGTTGGCGATTCCAATGACAACTCAGGGTACATCTCAACTTCAAAGGAATCTATCGCCATAATACCAACTGCATCAGTGACGGTTACGGTATATGCTCCGCCGGAACAATATTCAAAAAATCCATTATTCGACTGCGTACCATCCGACCAAGTAAACTCATACGGAGCTTCTCCACCACTGATATACACTGACGCAGACTCGCAATCTCCCCCACAAAATGCTGCTTGGTAAGCAATCGAATCAATTTGGAGTTGTCCGCCCGTAGCCAGTCGTTGATATAAAAAGCAACTTACAGCAGAACAACCTAAAGCATCTGTTACTATCATGCAATGTACTCCTTCGGAACAAGCCGCATAATTACTGGTCAAATCGGGCCACATGTCCGGACCTCCAGCGTAAGTATAAGGTGGAAGACCGCCAGAAGGATGCACATCAACCCACGAACAATCTGCCCCCGGCTCCTGCTCAAAAGTAAGGCTGTCTATCACCAAAGGTTGCGGTGACATTGTACACGGGTCTTGAGCAAAAACATTAGAAATAAACAGCGCGAAAAACGCCAGTGGTAGTAAACATTTGGTATTCATACGAAATTAGTTTTTATTTAAAAAAATGAAGAATAAATCTATTTGAATTATAGACACTAAAATCTATTATGACTCCTTATTCTGAATCTACATCAATACGATACGCCTCACAATACGCCCGCTTTCTGTGCTAATTACGACGAAATAAGTCCCTGCCGCCGCTTTGTTCATATCTATGGTTTGTGTGAAATGGCTTTGTGTATCGGTGAATTGATACATCACCTGTCTCAATGTATTAAGCACCTGAATAGTAGCCGTTTGTGCCACTTCAAATTGTAGGTCAATCGTGAATTTTCCGTTGGAAGGATTGGGCGATACATTGAAGTTAGTAAAGAATTCGGGTGTTTCAATGCCTACAGTCAGATCAATCGTTTCTGTATTTGTACAACCGTTTGCATCGGTGACAGTAACCGTAAATTGCCCTTCGCCTAAGTGGATAATCACTTGAGTAGTTTCATAATTTAAATGATCCCATTGAAATACATAAGGTGCTGTACCGCCTTCTACAAATATTAGTGCATCCCCTGCCTCATTACCAACAATAGACATTTCAAGTGGTGAAGGTTCATTTATAATACCACTTATCCATTCACTACTACAACCATTCGAATCAGTCACAAGTCCATAATATTGCCCAGCCATAACATCAAGATAGACTTGATCCATAAACTCATTATTCCACTGATATGCATATGGAGGTGTTCCGCCCGAACCATTGAGTATAAGCATACCGTCCGATGCCCCATAACAACTCGCATCCGTAGTTGTTACCTCTGCAAATACTTCAGGAAGTTGGATTATTTCAAAAGAATCCACCGAAATATTCCCATCCATATCTGTGGCTGTTACTGTGTAAGTTCCACCGGAGCAATACTGGAAGCTACCACCATTTGAAGTCGTACCGTCCGACCATTGAAGCGTGTAGGGAGCATTCGAACTACCGTAGGGAATGACATAAGCTACTCCACAGTCACCTGTACAGATTGTTGATGCTGTCAACTCAATACTACTAATTCCAAAACTCGTCGTATCTACCTCATATTCAAAGCAACTTGACACAGAGCAGCCCAAAGCATCAGTAACCACCATACAGTGCTGCCCCTCAGAACAAGCAATATAATTACTTACCACATCCCCTATATTATCGGGTCCGCCCTGATAAGTATATGGCGGCATACCACCCGATACAAGCGTATGAACAACTGAACAACCTTGATTGCCAAAAGGCTCAAATACAATACTATCAATCACCAAAGGTTGCGGAACTATTGGGCATGGATCGTATGAAAAACAACTTGACACAGTACAGCCAACCACATCCGTCACAATAATACAATGCTGTCCTTCGGTGCAAGCAATATAATTTTCACTATTCACACCATCAGGTGTTCCCAGAACAACATAGGGCGGCGTTCCACCTGAAATGAAAGCTTCTACTCCTGAACAGCCCTCAAAGCCTTGTGAGTTGACAGGTTTGAATACAAGACTATCAATCACCAAATCACATCCTTGCGATTTCAATGTTCTTGGTGGATAGGCTTGAGCAAAAAGATTGGAAATAAATAGCACGAAAAACGCCAATGGTAGTAAACATTTGGTATTCATAAGGAATCAGTTTTTTACATGGAAAAATTATAACGCGCTCAAATATAGTATTTTATTTTTTGTTGAAAAATTTTTTATCACATAAAAAAATATTTACTTTGATGCAAATAAAAATCCGCGAAAATCAGTTTAATCCGCCAAATCCGTATCCTATTTTCATGTTAATTTTGAATTTAAAATTGAAGTTGCAGTTGCGATTGCGATTGAAGTTGAAACGCTATTCCCGCCCAAGCACCTCAAAAAACTCCTCCAATCTCCCCCCTTGCTCATCTACCAAAGTCAATTTATATTTTCCGGGTTCAGGATTCAATTCGACTTCATGGAAGGTCTTGGTTTTTTCAATATATTCATCATTCAAATGCCAGTAAATCGTTGATTCCGGTTCGCGATGTGCGACTTTGAATACTGCTTTTCCCAACTCACCGTCCACCTCTTTCGGAATAAAAATCTTCGCATTCGGCTTGGGATAAATCAACTGCATACTTCGCCGTTTTGCCTGCGCGATACCCTCCAAACAATCCTCCCGAAAAGGCGGCAACACCCGATAATCAGGGTGTTTCTTTTTATAATAAAACTCCTCCAAAGGCGGCAGCATAAACCATTTTTCATGCCGCATTTCCGACGGATTTTCGCAATCACTATGTACTCTAACATCTTTATTTTCAGCTAAATGTACAACTTGATGATAGGGGCAAGCCTGCGCCTCCACACCCCGTGCCGGCACATAGTAGCCTTCTGTATTTTCGCAATTTTCCAATGCCCGATACCCGCTTTTCGTACACACATCTACCAAGGCCATATCATCATACGGCGGCTCAAACCAACCACCCGTCGGCAGCCGTTCAAACAAATCAAACAACACAGGCGCAGCCGCGTGTACGCCCACCAATCCTGCCCTGCCCTCGCCGTCTGCATTGCCCGCCCATACGCCTACCGCATAACGTGGTGTGACACCCACCGCCCAAGCATCCCGAAAGCCAAAACTCGTTCCCGTTTTCCATGCAATGCGCTTTGAGGAAGCGTACAATTCCCATGCGCCGGAGGAGTTGGGGCGTTCTACTTGGCGCATCGTTTCAAAGGTTTGGTAAATCGCGCCTGTGCCTAGGCGTGTGGGTGCGTTGGTGAGGTGTTTTTCGGGTGTGTCCTCCCCCCTACCCCTCCCGAATCGAGTACGGGACAGGCTTCCAAAGGGGGAGATAGATGCATCGTAAACATAATTCAAGTCGCGCCAGTCTGCCGGGTCGTATTTGCTGTGGTACGGGTAATGATGATTCAGTGTCCGCGCCATGCAGGTGTAGGCATTCGTCACATCCCAAAGCGTCACTTCCGAGCCCCCCAAAATCAAAGTCAAACCGTAATGCGAAGGCGATTGAGACAGCGTAGAAAAGCCCATTTTTTGCAAATTAAAATGAAATTTCTCCAAGCCGTAATCGCCTAACATTCTGACCGTCGGCACATTCAGCGAGCGAATAATCGCCTTACGCGCAGGTACTGCCCCGTCGAAGCTTTCATGAAAATTCAAAGGGCGATACCCATTCATATTCGTCGGCACATCGGGGATGAGACTTTGCGGCAAAATCTCCCCTTCATCCAACATCATTCCATACAAAAAAGGCTTCAAAATACTGCCCGAACTTCGCGCTGCCGTCACCACATCAACTTCGTGGTCGTGCGTCTTATTTTTTTCCGAAAAAACATTACCCACATAGGCGACTACATTGCCCGTTTCGACCTCTACGATGATAGCTGCGAGGTTGTGGATGCCGTTCGATGAGAGGCGGACGTGGTGGCGGTGTAGGGTGCGGGTGGTGTATTCTTGGAGGTTGCGATTGATGGTGGTTCTTAGGCGGGTGATGTTGCTTTGCGGGCGCATCCACCCCCTAGCCCCCTCCGAAGGGGGAGATTCTTCGCTACGCGAAGAACTACTTGCGGTCGTCTCCCCCTTTGGAGGGGGTTGGGGCGAGGACGGGCGCGAACTCTTTCTTTTATCCGAAAAATACTCCGCAAACGCCCTATCCAACAAATGCGGCGCAAGTCTCGGAAGCGGAAGCGGTTCATCGGGCAGGGCTTCTTCTTTTGCTAATTCGCAGGTGAGGGAGTCGATTTTATCTTGCGCTAATAGTCTGTCTAATAAGCGATTGCGTTTTTCTTTGAGGGCTTGGCGATTGCGTCCGGGATGAATGAGGGCGGGGGCATTGGGCAGTACGGCGAGGGTAGCTGCCTCCGACCATGAGAGCAAATCGGGTCGCTTGCCGTAGTACCGCCACGACGCCGCGTCCAAGCCGACGACATTGCCACCGAAAGGCGCATTGGAGGCATACAAAGCGAGGATGTCGGACTTGGAATCGCGCAACTCAAGGCGGGTGGCGAGTATGGCTTCGATGATTTTTTGGGGGATATTGCGAGGCTTGCCCTTGCGCGACATGCGTAGCGTCTGCATGGTGAGGGTGCTGCCGCCGCGCACGATGCGTCCGTTGCGGATATTCTGCTCCACCGCCTTTGCAATACCCAAGATGTCAATGCCCGGATGCCGGAAAAATCGCTTGTCCTCAAAGGTGGTAATCGCCGCTACAAATTTGTCGGGAACGGCATCATTATACGGGAAACGCCACTGCCCGTCGGCGGCAATACGTGCGCCCAAGAGGTTGCCGTCGGCATCTTCGAGTACCATGCAGGTCGGGTCGGTGAAGAGCTGCCCGGGCAAGCAAAACAGATACCACAGCATCAGCAGGAATAAGACCGCGAAGGTCTTTTTTCG
>JAHDEO010000392.1:3107-7069 GCA_020628725.1 Saprospiraceae bacterium | reverse complement strand
CATGTAGAGTAAGTGCTGTCTCCTTCGTGTGTGAGAGATTATTTTTTAATAAAATATCCGCTACATCTAAAAAATTTTTAGGTAATACTTTTATCCGATTAGAATTTAGAAATAGAACATTTATATTTTTAAATTTTATGAACTCTTCGGGTATGTTTTCTATATAATTATTATTCAGAAACAGATAATACAACGAGGTCAGTTTTCCAATTTCGTTTGGGATGTTTACTATTTTATTGTCGTTTAATCTTAGGCTTATTAGTTTTTGCAAATTACCAATTTCTTTTGGAAGTACTTCTATGTGATTAAAGCTTAAATCTAAATCATTAATATTTGTCAAGTTAAAAAACTCTGGAGAAATTTCTGATATATTATTCTTTGATAAATTTACTTTTTTTAGATTTTTACATGAAAATATTTTTGGAGGAATCTCTGATAATGCCAAGTCACTTAAATCAATTACAGTTTTATCAGGATTTAGTATCAAATCCCCAATTATCCTTTTTAGTCTTTCTTTTTTAGTAAGTACTTTCATTTCATTCTTTCTTTGTTTACCGAGAAATTCAAAATACAAGTAAGATTGTACTTTTAAACTTAATACTTCGTATAACTCAAAAAGTCCAACAAGAAAAGCCTGTCCATTCAAAGTTATACATCATCCGTGCGAATATATAAAATAAACCGGAATTTTCGTGAGTGGTATAGGGTGCAGCGCAGCATAGCGTCATTGGTTGGTGGAAGTTGTTGGTGTTAGGTTTCAAAGACGATTCTTCCTATTTAAAGTTCTTAAAAACCTCATCTACACTTACTGTAAGCCCAATGCCTTCACAAGTTACCGTTTCTCCTGATTTTGCGATTGTTTTTAATTGATAATCCGTATTTTTCGGTTGTTGGAAGATTTCGATTTGATAATCTTGGAGGTTGATAATCCAGTATTCGGGGATATTATTGGAGGCATAAATGACGGTTTTGACTTGGCGGTCGGTCTTGAGTGAAGAATCCGCTACTTCAATGGCAAGTAAAATATCTTCGGGCTGCATTTTTGCACCTGCGTAATTATCTTCCCGAAATTTCGCTACCACAAAATCGGGCATGGGTGCACCATATTCACCCATTCTCACAGGGTTTTGAGGCGCACAACAAAAATTATTTGCACAATGAAAGACAAGTAACTTATTCAGGAAAACAATCATCCCAAAGTGAGGTTCGTTCATCTGTCCCATAACCCTAATGATTCCATTTAGTAATTCAACTCGTTCATCGTCAAAAATACCGGTTTCAAGTATCTTTTCGTATTCCTCTACCGTGAAGCGATGTACTTCCTCTATTTGAACGCTTGGCAATGTTGCTATTTGAGCAGTCATATTTTGTTATTTTTGTTCAAATTTACGCAAAAAAATATTGTGAAACAAGAAGTAGTATACACCTCCACCGTCGAATCTATCACCCCCATACAAACACAACAAATATAGTATCGTTTAGAAAGTCTAACAAGAAAAGCCTGCCCCTTCAAGGTTATCCATCATCCCTGCAAATATATAAAATAAACCAGAATTTTCCACGAGCGGTATGGGCTGCGGTCATAGCAATCGCATGAAAATAATTTTAAAAAAGAACCGTCTTGCTGAACTTGTTTCTCCCGTACAGTTGTCGGGACTCCCGGACGATGAAAACCTATTTTAAACAGAAGCTACTGCCTGAAATAGTGCTTGTGGTTCGGGAGATTCTGAAATAAATTCAGAAAGACGATGGATTTTAGAGTTTTTATTTTTTATGCGATTGCCATATGGGGTACAGTGCGGTATACCATCCCATCATTCGTCGGTATGGGGCTTCAATACCGATTCTTATCAGGATGCTGTCGCGTATCAAAGAGAAAAACGACAAACAACGCTTCAATAAACAGAAACAGCGAAATGTATTCAAAAAACGATTTCGCTGTTTTGAATAAAAAAGTATGTAAAAGTCATTGCGTTATGATGCATACCTACGCCGCCTCATAAACGTAAACACCCCACCAAACACGCCCAACAAAACCAAAGGCAACACAATATTCACCAACTGCCATTTGGTCTTTTCCTGTCGTGCTTTGGTCTTATTCAGCAAGCGCAAGCGCACTTCCTTTGAACGTGAGGCGATAATCCCGTCTGTGTCCAAGAGATATTCAACGGCATTGAGTAGAAAATCTTTATTCGCGAAGGTGTAACGCTCATACGGATTGTAGCCGAGTGGTTGGATTTTATTTTCGGCGCGATTGACCGCATTACGTGCCACATCACCATCAGCAACGACCATCATGCGTGTAGGCTTGCTTTCTGCACGAAAGGGTTGACCGATTTCCGTGAGCATTTTATTCATGTTTTCTGTGACCCGATTTTCGTATAATGAGGGGAAAACACCTTCTAATAAGACCGCCACAGGTTGATGCGGTTTATTGAATCTTTCGACGGGTGGTGCTTCGCTTACAATGTCAAAATTCAGACGGGTAGGTGCGTATTGCATCCGGCTTTTATCGGAAGTTGTGAGCAAGACGGTTTTCTTGACAGGCGTTTTTGTTTTTATCGTATCAATGGTGCTAACAAATTGGAAATCAATACCATCTAAGTTTTTTACAATTGGATGTGCATTATCTATTCCGGGTAAAATAATGGGATGATAGGGCCAAGGTCGCAGGTCAAATTGAGGTGCATTACCCACCTTACCAACTTGCAGTGGGATGCGACTACTTCTCAAATCCTGCACCATATTTGGTTCAATCCGCACGCCGTATTTGAATAAAATATCCTCCAAATTCAAGGGATAATCATAGGGTACATATTCACCTGCAATCCGGAGGCTGTCGAGGTCGGCGCTCAAGCGGTCGATAAGCCACAGCACCTTACCGCCATTCATCACATACTGGTCAATTTTAAATTTATCTCTGTCGGAAAATGCAGTACGGGGCTTGGGTATGACCAAGAGGCGATATTGCGCCGGATCGACCATCGTGAAGCTATCGAGATTCATGCGTCCCACATCGTAATATTGCTTCAATGCCGCTTCAAAACGCGCCGTTTCGTATGGTTGGAGTTCGCCGTGACCTTCGGTGATGGCGATTTTAGATTTGTGGAGGCTTTTGAGTTTTTTGATGGCATTGGTGAGCTTGTATTCGAGGAGACTGACGGAGTTATTGAGGACGACTTGGTCTTGTCCGGGTGAGAGGGAAGCAACGTTATTTTCGAGTAGATTGACGGGCATAGAACGACCTTTGTACGTAACAATCACCGACGGATAAATAAACTTTTCGGAATAACCATCATCCGTTTTTACCTGCAAATTAACGGGTAAGATGCCCACCTTGCCAAGTTCTTCCATCAACGCTGCTTGTTGCTCCTGCGAGCCGTCAAGCGGATTGGTAAATTGATAACTCACATTACCGCCAGACATGGAGTTGAGGTCGTCCAATAAATTGCGCAACGCATTCTGCAAACGCTTGAATCCGGCAGGAAATTCACCCTCTAAAAAAGACTCTACGAATACCACATCGTCCAAGTTTTTCATCTGCTGCTTGGTCGCTGGTGTGAGTGTGAATCGCTTGTCTTCCGTCAAATCAATATGCCCGTAAAAGGCACTGGCAAGGATATTTAGAAAGACCAAAATTCCCAAAAATAATCCTAATTGGAGAAGGGATTGGTTGCGTGTATTGGTTGATTTTTTCATGTATTAGTCCGTAGTCGGAAGAAATCTATAAATTCCTAATCAATTGCTTAGTAATGAGTATGTGTATATGTCGTTGTATTTTTAAAATTTATCAAATAGTCTACAAAAGTTTTTTCTTGTTCCTCATCATCATTAATCTGTGGCATTCGATGGCATTTATGAATATTTTGAATTTTGGGTTCTTGAGTTCTATCATTCATAATTCTTTTCAGGTTGGTTCTGATTTCATAATGCTGGTGTGGAATGCCATCGTAATAAAATAT
>JAHDEO010000392.1:0-3007 GCA_020628725.1 Saprospiraceae bacterium | reverse complement strand
GTTTCTTCATGTAATTTATCAAAAAATGCCTGATATGAATTGATTGGTTTTTTATCTTTTGTATACTTTACAAGATATTCTTCGAAGCGATTTTTAATAATTTCAAATTCCCGGTTTGTGGTTCTGATGTCTTGTTTTCCTGCTAAACACTTTTCTAATTCACTAAAGTAAAAACCCTCAATATCGCACCAATTGAGTAAAGATTCGGCAAATAATTTAGCGAAAAAATGATTGGAAAAGTGTTTGCCTTCTTTCAACTCCATATGTGGATTAGCCGCCTCAAAAAGAGCCGTTTTTTCTATTTCACCTCTCGAAATACCTTTATCAAACGAAAATAACGTTCGCTCATTTTTAGGTTTGTCGGACTCTTCTTCAATCAAATGGTTAAGAAAACCATCATAGCTAGTCCTCAACCCATGAGCAAGATCAAAGCCATTTCCAATAATCACTAAATTTGAAGTTGTATAAGCCATTTTTGTTTTGTTGTAAAATGATTATAATCAGAGATTTAAGTGGGTGATTATTCGTGTCAGTTATAAAACTCAATCTCCTTTGGCGGATTAAATACTTTAAAATGCATAATTGACAAAGGACGAAATTCATCGCAATAATGTTGTATATAATTTCCTCTGTAAAGTGTTGCACAAACCTTATGTTGATAGACTAATTTTATGGTATCATTATCCCTAAACCAATAACTACCTTCCTCTTCTCCAAAATGACGAGGTTTCAACATCAGGTAAGTAGAATCAGGAAAAATCACCATTTTATAATGCACAATACTTCCTTCTGCATAACCTGTCATCAATACCTCTCGTTTAATTTTTTTAGTACCAATTCTCCAAAATAAAAAACACGAAAAACACGCCAACATAATGACTGCCCAAGCCCCAAGTACAGCAATTACGACACAATTATGTTGCCTGTTTTCATTCATAAAAAAATAAATCGTTAGTCATCAAAATAATAATAATAATAAAACGAATCACGAATTAACGAGTCACCAATCACGAATCTCACCACTTCCGTGCCCCAAGAGCCACCTTAGTCATCGCCACAAAAGCAGCAATCAGACTCAAAAAGTAAATCATATCGCGCGAGTCGATTTTCCCTTTACTGATAGAAGTGTAATGATAGCCAATACCAATTTTGTCAACAATATCGTCAGATTTAGCGAAAAAGACGGGGAGTTTGGAGAGTTCGCCGAAGGCTTCGTAGAGCGTGAGACAGAGCAATACAGCGAGTACGAACGCCACAATTTGATTACGCGTAATGGCAGAAGCAAACAGTCCTATCGCCACAAAGCCACCCGCCAAAAATAACAGCCCGATATACGAACCTGCTACGCCGCCTGCGTCGATATTGCCAACGGGGTCGCCGAGGGTGCGGATGGTATAGTAATAGAGCAGCGTCGGCAGCAATGCAATGACCACAAGTAGTAAGCAAGCCAAGTATTTGCCCATAATGATGGAGAGGTCACTGAGAGGGCGCGTGACGAGAAGTTCGATAGTTCCCGTTTGGCGCTCTTCGGCGAAGGAGCGCATCGTAATCGCCGGAATCAGTATCATCAAAATATACGGCGCAGCACGGAAAAAGCCGTCCATCGTAGCGAAGCCATAGTCAAGCACATTGCTTTGCGGGAATACCCACATCACCATACCCGTCAGCACCAAGAATACACCAATAGCAATATACCCGATGAGCGAACTGAAAAATAGATTAATTTCTTTTTTGAAAATGGATAACATAGTTACGAGTTACGGGTTACGAGTTGCGGGTTTTCGAGTTGCGGGTTAATATTTTGCGTAGCAAAATAAAAATAACCCGTAACCCGCTAACTCGTAACCCGTGTCAACGTTTGAAAGACATCCTCTACGCTTTGTACGTCTTGGCGCATTTCGATGAGGGTGAGTCCGTTTTCGACGGCAAATTTAAATATTTTGGGTCGAATGTCGTGTTTTTTGTTGGTGATGATTTGCCATTGATTGTCGGGGAGAGCTTCGATGGCGGTGGCGTGGGGGATGTTGCGGAGTTGGGCTTTGCCGATTTTTTCGAGGAATTGTACGGTGATAGCCGTCTCGCCTGATACGCGGCGGCGGAGGTCGTCGATGGTATCATTGGCGACGAGTTTGCCGCGATTGATGATGAGTACGCGGTCGCATATCGCCTGTACTTCCTGCATGATGTGAGTAGAAAAAATGACGGTTTTAGACTTCCCGATTTCCTTTATCAAAGCGCGTATATCGACCAATTGATTAGGGTCAAGCCCGGAGGTAGGTTCGTCGAGTATCAGTACTTCGGGGTCGTGGAGCATTGCTTGCGCCAAGCCTACACGCTGCCTATAACCTTTTGATAATGCGCCGATTAGTTTTTTTTGTTCGCGCTCCAATCCGGTGAGTTCTATCATCTCGGCGATGCGTTTTTGCTTATTGGGTAGCTTGTGTAAACCCGCCACGAAGTTGAGGTATTCGCGGACGTACATGTCTTTGTAGAGGGGATTGTGTTCGGGCAGATAGCCGATGCGTTCGCGTACTTTCATCGGTTCTTCGGCGGTGTCGTAGCCACATACGGTTGCCTTGCCCTCTGTCTGAGGAATGAAGCAGGTGAGGATTTTCATGGTGGTGGTTTTCCCCGCGCCATTGGGACCGAGAAAACCGAGTACCTCGCCGCTTTGGGCTTCAAAACTGACATCATCAACGGCGTGTTGTTCGCCGTATTTTTTGGTGAGTGATTCTACTTTTACGGACATTTATTTTAAAGTGCAAGTTCAATCCCTGAAGATTTTGAGAAAGTATAGTTCTGAGTATTTAAGTCCGTTCTTTTCCTTGATGAAAAGAACCAAAAATCAAGGTTTGATTGATTTCTTAACGCCAAACGAATATAAAAAGCCTAAATTTTATAAACTCGCTTCGCTCAAACATATAAAATTCTTAACGACTTTTTATATTCGTTTGCCTAAAATCAATAAGACCGCAGAAATTCGTTTGACATCAAAACCATTGTTTAG
>JAHDEO010000391.1 GCA_020628725.1 Saprospiraceae bacterium | reverse complement strand
GATTCCCGAATTTCCTCAAGTTGGGATTCGACAATTTCCAAAACAATAATCGTCATAACTGAATATCCCATTTTTCGACCAGTTCTTCAAATGTCGAGTATTTTCCTTCTTTATATTGCTGTTTGGCAATAGCGAGTCCTTCCTTCAAATCGGCACGGGTGAGGGGTGTTCCATCGGGTTTTGAGCCGATAAGTTCGTCATTGTCGTCACTTTGTACTTGCTGAAGAACTTCATTGACTGCCTGAATAACCGCCACATTATCTGTATCAAGTATGGTTTTGACGATTTTTATTTTTTCTGTTTGAATATCCATAAACGATATGTTTTTCCAAAGATAATGTTTTTCTATGATTTTTGTTGGAAAATTTTTCCCATTTTCCCAAGTCTAAATCATAGCTTCTCGCCAGACCTTTCAAAAATGCCCACCGAGTAAGCCACCCGATCAATCAAACATTTGCACAACATAAGCCAGTTATAAGGCTTCAATTTCTTCCCTTGATAATCCGGTGAACTTTATAATTCTATCTATGGGTTCGTTTTCATCTTTCATCTGTTTTGCGATTTCAACAGAGCGGTTTTTTCTAACTTTCTCCTTCGCTTCAAATTCCAAAGTCTCTGCCATACTTGCATTAAAACGAAGTGCATCTAAATACCGTTCATAAGTTTTCCGTTCATCATCGGGAAGGTTCGCCACTCTCAATTTTTCATTCGCCTCTTTCAAACCTCTCGCTTTGAAGGAGTCTTTGATTTCACTATTTTTGAAAAAGTAAATCCATTCATCCAAGGTATCTTTTGCTACATCGTCAAACTGATTTACTTTAATTAAGTAGATTTCAGGGTATAAATCAGCAATGGTTTCTTTGCCAAATAGTTTTTTCTGTTTGGGACTCAACTGTAACTCATCGTTTTTATGAATACCTCTGAAATTGGTAGTGCCTTTGTAAATGTAATCTGCACCTTGTCCGAGATTGAAATAAATGATATTGACGGAAATAACTTTTTTTATCTTTGCGTAGGATTCACCTTCCTTGATGTATTCAGTAATAGCCTTCGATATACCAAAAAGGATGCGGAGGAAATAGTCGAGTTCATGTGAATTTTGAATCTCAATAATGATAAGTTCTTTCTTGGAATTTTCGACCAATAAATCTACCCGATTGAATTTTTTAGTTTCGGCTTGTTGGTTGCTTTTGCTTTCTAAAACGGCTTCGATTTTGATGTCGTCACCAATAAGTTCACTCAAGAAACCCTCAAGAATCCCAAAGTCGGCTTTATTCCTTATCAGTCGTTTTATTGCCCAGTCGAATCGGATATGTTTCTTCATATTACAAATTTACGATTTCTCAATGGGAAAGCAAAATGTAGTCAGTCTCTCTGAAGCTATCAATCTCATAAATATACAATAAATCGCAATTCCCACCCATTTTCCCAAGTCTAAATCATAGCTTCTCGCCAGACATTTCAACAATGTCCGCCAAGTAAGCCATCCGACAACGTAACGCGAGCTTCCAGCTCGCAGTCACGCCGAGCTTCCAGCTCGCAGTCACGCCGAGCTGGAAGCTCGCGTTACGTTAATCCGCCGAGTAAGCCACCCGACCAATCAAACATTTGCCGGAACACAAACCAAACACCACACTCACGCAACGCGGGCTGGATGCCGTCATTCGTCGGCACAAGAGCACCACGCTACGGAGACGTTTTCATTTTGGCAAGGATGTCAGAATTAAAAAATAAATCCAGCCCGAAATTTAAAGGCATAATTATCAATTTCTTTGGGTAAGTGATAAGTTCCGTAGCGATAAAAAACGCCTGCGCCGAGTCCTAATTGCGCGAAGTTTAGGACTTTTATTCGGATGAGATTATCCAATGCAAAACCGCTTTCAAAATAACCTTTTTTGAGTGTATTTAATTCAATATCAGTGTGTTGATGCGGATGATTTAATGCAGCAAAACCAATACCTTGTGCGATAATCACATCAGGTCGGAATTTTTGAGTGCGAAATAATAAAGTTCCGAAATTGTGATAGATAAACAGATTGGCAAAACGGTCTCCTACAAACTCATACAAACCCATCGTTTGAAAGGTGTTGGGAACAAAAACAGTGCGCCCTTTGGCATAGCTACCATTACCATTGAATAGGAGCGGGTAGGGGACATCCTTCGTGACTTTACCACCTTCCAGCCAGATAAATGTCTGACCTAATCGCTTCAATTTAAAATCCGCATCAAGCGCAACAACGATGCGCTGAAAGTCAACATTACTCTGAAAAATACCATCCAGACCGCGTGTGTAAAAGATATTCAACACAGGAAAAGGCGTAAAATTCGGCACACGTCGCGAACCGATTTTTATATATTCCTCACCAAAGGCATAACGAAGGTTTAAGTGCAAGGCGGTTGCCGTAAAATTATTTGATTCGACATCATCCGTTTCGGGAATGTAACCGTAATCGTAGAGCGACTTATATTGACTGCGACTCATTGCCAATTCTAACTTAGCATGGCGAAACGGACGTAAGCCCGCCGCTACTTGAAAGCGTTGTATCGAATCCATCCGAGAAGCCTGAAAAGTGCGTTGAAAAAACGCGGGAGAAGGAACATAACGTATCGGATATGAAGGCGCATATACCTGCGCAGGTTCGAGTAAATCGTTGAAATATTCGATGCGAAATTCAGGTTCAAAACGACTGTCAGGATGGCGCAACTGGACATCTGCACCATATTTCCAAGCTTTATCTTGAAAGCCATAACCCACGTATCCACCGAAGTTTATGTATTCTGAAAATTTATCGGATGTGTGCAAGCCAATACCCAAACGCGTACCTTCATAAACGTTGTTGGTAACAAGCCGGGGGAGGTCAAGTGCGATTTTATTGAAGTGAATTTGGTTGTTAGCAAGGAGATTCTCTGAAAGTGAAGCTACAGCATCCAATTTGGCTTCTTTGCCGAGGCTGTCGATGAATTCGTATGATTTTTTCTCCTTTCTTGTGAGAGAATCAATACGTGCTGCTTGCCAATAATTCGCGTCTTTTTTTCCTGCTTCATCTGTCATAACGATGGCATCTACGCCAAAATCTTTGCGCCGAATATCGGGTTCAATCTCAATGTCGCGGAAATAACTTTTACCATTCATAAAAGCATTGGTAGAAGGGTAGGGGAAGCCCTTCCAACGGACTTCAAAATTCAATTGGGCGGGAAACCATTGGTCTTGTGTAAAGATGTATTGCTGTTCGATTTTGATGTGTGCCTGATTGATTTGGGCAGGCTCGGCAATGACATTTTGAACAGCATAGCGATTTGTATTAATGTATAAAATGCCTTTTAATCCTTCAAAATTGGCATTTTTCTTTGGTTCAAAACTAATCACGAAAATCGTATCATTATTCCGAAAAAGCGTATCCTCTTCCAATCGAAAACGATACATCTGGGTACTGCCTCTACTAACCGGATTAATGTAATCTCTTCCCAATAAGGGAATATGCGGACGATAAAACGAAAAAGGCTGAATATCTGTCGCTAATGCAGCAATGGTAGGGTTTTGCAAACCTGAAACGCGATTGGCAAGTACGGTTTCTTGACTCTTATCAGGACGTATAAAGCTGCGCTGCGTAACCGATTCCATAATCATTAGATGGGTACTGTCAAAGGTGCGTTTGGCATATTGAGATTGGGCTTTTATTTGGGCTTTTTTCTCATCGGGCGTGCGCTTTTTTACACGACTGTCAACGAATTTATCCGCATCCAATAAAACATCTACTACAAATTTATTGTATGATTTATATGTAAATGAACGTACTTTTTCGGGATTATTTTGTCGTTTGTTTTTTACTGCTTCACGGATGATGCGGTGAGCGGGATTCTCTCCTGCAACGACAGTAATTTCATTCAAAGTAAGGTCGCTGCGTTCTAGTTGAATATCAATTGTCGATTTGTTTTCTACCTCAACGATTTTTGTTTTATAGCCGAGATAAATGAGGGTCAGTTGCCGGATATTTTCGTCGCTTTTTATATTGAACTTTCCGTCAATGTCTGTCGTTGTACCTTGTGTTTCATTTTGATTGATAATGATGTTGACGAAAGCGAGGTTTTCGCCTGTTTCGGCATCAGTGACGATACCCGAAACTTCATTTTGTGCAGATACATTCGTGGAGAAAATGAAACAAACGCACAAACCTATAAGGTTTCTAAAAACCTTATAGGTTTTATAATGATTTAAAATAGGGAAAATATAGTGTGAAAATCGAATTTGTCTAAAGCTATTCATACGATGAAGTAAACGAAAAATTTGAGCTTAAAGTATTAAGTAGTAAGTGACGCTTATGTGATGCTTACTACTTACAAATAAGATGCCCGACATTTTATAAATTATTCAACTATTTAATCTCTAATCTATTACCTTTACAAAAAAGTACTGTTACCAATGATAAATTTTGAACAACTCGCTCGGAAGTATGATACGCCCCTATACATCTATGATGCAGAAAAAATCATGGATAATTACCAACGATTTTACAAGGCGTTTGATGTCAAAGACTTGAAGATACATTATGCATGTAAAGCCTTGAGTAATATTTCGATTTTGAAGTTGTTCAAAAATATGGGGTCGGGCTTGGATTGTGTGTCGATTCAGGAAGTGCGATTGGGTTTGAAGGCGGGGTTTCGCCCGGAAGATATTATGTACACGCCAAATAATGTGAGCGAGGAGGAATTTGAACATGCGATTAATTTTGGTGTAAAAATCAACGTAGATAACCTGCAAATGCTCGAATATTTGGGTATGAACCATCCCGCATTACCGCTTTGTATTCGTATCAATCCGCATTTGATGGCAGGTGGGAATAGCAAAATCTCCGTAGGACATATCGACTCCAAATTTGGTATTTCCATTCATCAATTACCTCTCGTCAATCGTATTGTAAAGCGGCTGAATATTCCCGTAGAAGGGCTACATGTCCACTCTGGTTCGGACATTCTTGACCCTGATATTTTCATCAAGGCAGCAGAATTGATGTTCACAGCAGCACGCGAATTTGAGGATTTGACCTACATTGATTTCGGTAGCGGATTTAAGGTGCAATACAAAGAAAACGGTTTGTATACGGACATCGAAAAGTTTGGTAAAATATTCAGTGAACGCTTCAATGCCTTCTGCGAGGAAATCGGTAAAGACTTGACCCTCAGATTTGAACCCGGAAAATATATGGTTAGTGAGGCGGGTTATTTTTTAGCGAAAGTAAATGTCATCAAACAAACAACTGCTTGCACCTTTCTCGGAATTGATACGGGATTTAATCACCTCATTCGTCCGATGTTTTATGATGCGTATCACAAGATTGAAAACATCAGCAACCCGACGGGCGATAAGAAAATCTATACGGTCGTAGGCTATATTTGCGAGACAGATACCTTCGCATCTGACCGTATCATCAATGAAGTGCGGAAGAATGATTTGTTGGTTTTTCGCAATGCAGGGGCATACTGTTTTAGCATGTCTTCCAATTATAATTCGCGCTATCGTCCTGCTGAAGTTTTGGTGTATCAAGGCGAGGATTATCTGATTCGCAAGCGAGAAGAATTTTCAGATTTATTGCATAATCAAGTGATTGTCAATTTAGATTTGATGGCTGAGCCGGAAACGGTGTTGGAATTGAAGGATTTGGAAGTAAAGAATAAGTAAATCTTTTCAACCTCAACCTCAAAATCAACTGCAACTTCAAAATCAATTTTAATTTGCCTTTGGCAAATTCTTTTTTTGAAGTTGAAATTGCGGTTGCAGTTGCGGTTGTTGCATTTTCTTTTACCTCAAAATGACAGCACATTCCTTTTTTATTTCGTAAATAAGGTGAATTTTTGCACCCGTAAAACGATTTTGTAAATCGTCACGCAAGCGCAGAACGATTTGAAAAATCGTTTTACGTTCATTCAAAATTAGTCCGATGCCGATAACATTCAAACCATATTTACAACAAAAAACAGCATATAAAGGCGGGAAATCCAAAGACGAAATTCAAGTGGAAGGCAAGAAAATACACAAGCTGTCTTCCAATGAAAATCAACTTGGTTCATCGCCAAAAGCCGTAGCAGCCATACAAAAACATCTCAATAATCTCTCAGAATATCCTGACCGCACAGACAAGCGTTTCCGATTGGCACTCGAAAAGTTTTATAATGGTCAATTAGCTGCAAATCAATTTATTACCACCAATAGCGGAGTGGCTAATATCGAGATTATTCTCAACGCATTTCTGACAGAAGGAACGGAGTGCATCTATTCCAGCCCCGCTTTTAGTGCCTATAAAGGCTTCATTGCAAAAACAGGCGCAAAGGGCGTAGATATTCCGTTAATTGGTGATAATTTTCACTTAGATGTGCAAGGTGTTTTATCGGCAATCAATGAGCGCACAAGATTGATTTTCGTAACCAGTCCGAATAATCCGACGGGTACACATTTGCCAAAAAAACAAATAGATGAGTTAGTCGATGGCTTACCCGACCATGTGATTTTGGTCTATGATGAAGTGTATTTTCAGTATGTGGACGCAACAGATTATGTACGCGCCTTGCCTTATGTACTCGCAGGTAAAAATGTAATTGGAGTCAACAGCTTTTCAAAAGCTTACGGATTGGCGGGCTTGCGGATTGGCTATTCGTATTCGACACCAAAAATTGCGGAATATGTACAGCAACTTCGTCGTCCTTTTATGATTAATTCGTTGAGTATGGCGGCAGCTATCGCGGCTTTAGAGGACGACGAATTTATCCGACAAAGTGCCGAAATGATTCACAGAGAAAAGCACTTTCTTTATAATGAATTAGATAAGTTGGGCGTAAAATATTGGAAAACCCAAGCCAATTTTATCCTCATCGAAGCAGGTATGCCTACCGATGAATTTGAGGAATTGATGTTAACGGAAGGTGTCATGGTGCGTCCGGCAGATAGCTTTGGTGCACCCGGATGTGTACGAGTGACGATTGGACAACGGGATGCTAATGAGGCTTTTTTGCGAGGTCTAAAATCGGAAAAATATTCATCACAAAAGCTGCGGGTTTATTGATTTTAAATAATAAAAACGAAGGGTTGAAAC
>JAHDEO010000390.1 GCA_020628725.1 Saprospiraceae bacterium | reverse complement strand
TGTAGACCGTACACATTTTTTGCAAAGCAAAAAATAATAAATCACGGTCTACAGACCGTGCTACATCCCCCCACAAATTTTTCTTACCTCTTTCACATCCAAATTGCATTTTTTTTGTTTATTGAATATAAGTTTAAACTTGTAATTTCGTAGCACGGGCTTCCAGCCCGTTTTTATCACACTGCGAGCTGGAATACCGATATTCATCGGCACAAGGCTCGCGTTACGTTATAGCTTATGGACAGAAAGAATTTTATTAAAAAATCACTGCTTGGCGCGGCAGGAGTTGCGGCGGGCAGCAACGTACTTCGTGCGAATGATACGCCCAAAAACTCGACCTACGACAAACTCATGCAGCAGGTCGGATTCAATCATTTACCGAATAAAGAGGTTACAACAATGAAAACAGTATTGCACAGAGCCAACACTAGAGGCAATGCCAATCACGGTTGGCTCAATTCCAACCATTCATTTAGCTTTGCAAATTATTACAACCCCGACCGTATGAATTTCGGCGTCTTGCGCGTCCTCAATGACGATGTGGTCGCGCCCGGACGCGGCTTCAACACACATCCGCATGACAATATGGAAATAATTTCGATTCCGTTGGAAGGCGATTTGGAACATAAGGATAGCATGGGTAATGTCGCTACTATCCGCAAGGGCGATGTACAGGTGATGAGCGCGGGGACGGGTATTCGCCACAGCGAATTCAATAAAAACCACGATGCAGCGGTAAAATTCCTACAAATTTGGGTCTTCCCAAATCAAAAAAACGTCAAACCACGCTATGACCAAATCACCCTCGAAAACACAGATTTGAAAAACCAACTTTCACAAATCCTCTCCCCAAGTCCTGATGATGCCGGTGTTTGGGTTCACCAAAATGCATGGTTTCATATGGGCAATTTGGAGCAAGGATTTGAGACGGTATACGAATTGAAAGACCCAAAAAATGGCGTATATGCCTTCATCTTGGATGGAGAAGTGACGATTGAAGGACAAGATTTGCAGCCGCGCGACGGCTTCGGAGTATGGGACACCAATGCGGTTTTTATCAAGGCAGATAGCAATGCACGAGTTTTGTTGATGGAAGTACCGATGGCGGTGTAACACGGACATTCTATCCACTAAATAGAAAAATTTTTAAAACGGCGAGTATTTTTTAAATGCTCGCCGTTTTTATTTCACAAGAATTTGTGTAGACAAAAAATCGCAAAAATATTTTGCTGATATAAAATTTCGGTTTACCTTCATTCTTGAATAATCCATCCTCCTCATACACTTGCCTTTTCAGTAAGGTTAAGACCTGTTTTCTGTATCGAACAATTAAACGAACTATTAAAAAACATTAATAGTTCCGAAAAAAATACAACCGATTTTATTTTCATAATTCATTAAAAATAAATGCTTTGTAAAGGTAGTTGATGCTATTTTTATTGATAGCGAAGCATTTCTAAAACCACTTTACTATGAGACTTTCAAGCGAATTTCGTTTTGTTTTTGTATTGTTATTTTTCTGTATTAGTCTGCCAAATGCGAAGGCAGACATTAACGATATTTGTGTAAATGCAACTTACCAATGCTTGGTGGACGACGTTCCTCCTAATGGTGACGTTATTGGTCTTTCTATCGGCATTGACTATACTTCCACAACAGGCGAGCAGATAGATTGTGTAACTCTAACACTACCACCGGGTTGGACTTATGTATCCGGTAGCGAAGTTGGTACTAACTCTGATGCAGATGGCAATTATATTACTGATACTGGTAATGGAGTTACTTTTGGTACGGCAGGTTTTTGTCCCGGTGGCGGATCGGGCAATAGTAGTCTGGGTGCGGCGAATATCAGCATTATTATTTCGGTGATAGCACCCCCAACATGGACGCCCGGTGATTGTAATGCAGAAGGTGATGGTGACATTATCGCAGGAATTACATGGGATTACGCAGGCGACGGTACTGGTGAAGCAAGTCCTTCTACACCCGGTAATAATGGTGGCTCTGCCATAACTTTTGATGTAGTAGATGCATCGACTTGTACAGGTGTACCGGATGCAGGTACAGTTATGCAACTTGATACAATAGTATGCCCTACAGAACCTGTTACTTTTGATGTCGGTCCGATTACTTTAGATGGTTGTGGAGAAGGTTATTTTATACAATTTGAAGATGCACTTGGCGGTACAGGTGGTCCCAATGGTCCATTTCAGCTTGTTCTTCCTGCACCACCACCGTATACGCTTGATGCCGGTTTAAATGGTGCTTTATCTGACAATGGTTTTCCTCCGTTGGAAGGTACATGGTGCTTGTTTGGAGTTGTAGGAAATGCAGTCAATCAAGCCTGCTCAATTACTGATTTTGACATGTGTATTACTTTTTTACCGGTTACTGACCCCACTTGTCAAGCATTAACCTGTTCGGGGATATTGGACGGCTTTACGCAAACTTGTGAGGGCATTATACCCGGAATTAATTGTTCGTTAGATGATAATCTTGCTGACTCAACCTATATGCCTGCATTTGAATTCTTTTTTGAAACAGACGGCTCTACAACCGGAGACGGTATCATTAGTGCGGCTTCCGGCTACACCACCGGACAAGAGATATTCGACAATATCAATTCGGGTGCACCAGGTGAAGTGATTTTCTTTGGAAATCCCGGCGATTGCTCATTTGTACCATTTCCGACCAATTCAAGATGTCAACCTGTAACACTTGATGTTTATGTAGTGCCTGTTGAATATGATTCGACCGGGACTACTTCTATGGCTATTAATTTAACTTGTGCAATTGAGACCATCACAGTCACTATCGAACCCAGTCAGGAATTATTGACCATCATGGAACTGGACGGAGATTGTAATACAATTGCCGGTGCCTTGATTGGTTTTGATAGAGGAGATGGTGCAGGTGGTCCGCCAGACGGTGACTTATTCGATCCGGAAGATAGAATATGTAGCAGCACAGGAGGTACATTACCTGATTTGTATCCCTGTGGTACGGGAATAAATACGGCAGGAATTCCGACTATGACGGCGGCTGATGTGGCACAAATGTTCTTCTCGCCGTCTATCGAATGTTTTACGGATATTAATTTTACGGCAGAGGCAATCTGTCAGACTCCTGCATGCCCTCCCTGCGATGTAGAAGCACCAACCCTTACCCTTATTGAAACGACTTGCCCTGATGGTTCTACGGGCGCACCACTCTCACTTGACATCACAGGCGGTACGACTAATCCGGGAGAAATTACAGAATATTTCTTGTCAAGTTTTAGTAATGGAACTGTTACAAACTTTATTACTTCGACACAAGCTGAGGGGGTTCCGGAAGGACAGCCTCAAGGAGGACAAATCTGTATAAATGTTATCACCTATGTACAGGCTGAATTAGATGCAATTATGGCACAAACCAATGTAGATTGCGCGTTTGAATTGTTTCCCGCTTTAGGAGTACCAACATCAGGTGCTACATTTGAGGGAATATATGATGCCGTTGTGGATTTTGGGTTTCCTGACCCTACGGTTAGTGACTTTGAAGCGTGGGTAGCAGGAATGAATGGCGGACCGGGTTTAGGTGGCACATCAGATATAGACGCTATTTTAGGAAATGATATAACTTGCCCCAATACTCCTCCATTTTGCTATGAACTCAATACACTTTGTTTCACAGTTCCCGAATACGTTACATGCCAACCTTGCAAACCACTTGATTTGACCATCAACTTCGACGCTCAACCGCAACAAACGACTTGGGAAATCACTGATGCAGGCGGTGCGGTTATGTTCTCCGGAGGTCCATACAATAATCCGGCTGATAATGGAGGAACTGTTGTCGAATCCGTCTGTTTGCCTGACGGTTGTTATGATTTGACTTTCTTTGATGCTGCAAACGATGGGATGTGTCCACGTAGGATTTCTACGATTACTTCAATCGGTAGCGCATCAATTGGAATTGGGGGAGTCTCCAATGGTATCCCGAGACAAGGAGCTGTGATGTGTGGTAATTATAACCTATCCTGCCCGTCAGATGGTACTACATTTGCATCCGGTGGCGGTCGATTTGGGACTTCTGAGATAAATAATTTCTGTCTGCCGATAGTACCATTGATTCACCAAGACGACAATGCGTATCAATTAGGCGCAACTGATGACCATACACCCCAAATGCGCTTGTTACCTAATGTGGCCAAAGATAAAATGACGCTTTACTACACACTTCAAACGAAAAGTGATATACACATCCAAATTATGGATATTTCCGGTAAAATTGTACAGCAACATATCCGTAATCCCTATGATGCATCCGAATTAGAGTTGACTGTTAGCGACTTGAATGAAGGTTTCTATTTTGTGCAGCTTATTTCCGGTGATGTGAATATGGTTCAAAAATTTATCAAGCAGTAAGAGAGGTGTTGGAAAGATGTTAGATTGAAAGGTTAATAGTGCTTACGGGTGTTAAAACGGCGAGTATTTCCAAATGCTCGCCGTTTTTATTTTTCATACTTCAAAAAAACTCATAAATTGTAAGTAAAGGGATGAAAAATCAATAAAATACACAATTCTGCTCGTCCTTTTACGCCCTAAATTCCTCAAAAAGCCTCGACGTAACATAAGGCTATGTCTACGTTTTTTGAGAAATTTAAGACATAAAATTACTTCGTATAATTTGTATATTTTATTAATCTTTCATCCCATAGGAATGATTTTTGAGTCATTCCCAAAAATTTTGACATGAAAAACTTACTTACAATTCTCGCCCTACTAACATTATCTCTCGCCCTTTCTGCCCAAGAAATCAATACCATTCCATACACCGATGAAGTATTGCCTGCCGAAAAATTGAGCAGCAATGTCAACTCCATTTACGCGGAGCGACTACCCATCATCACGCCTGATGGACGTACCCTATATTTTGCCAGAAAATACCATCCCGGCAACACACCCGACGAGCGCGAAAGAGATACTTACGAAAAATTTAAAGACGACATTTGGGTGAGTCGTAGACTGCCCGACGATACTTGGAGCAAAGCGAGAAATGTAGGTCCGCCACTCAATACCGATACACACAATTTTGTAGTTGCAGTAAGTGCAGATGGGAAAACGGTGTATTTGGCAAATAAATATAAGACACAAAAAGACGGTGTTTCTTACTCCACCAAGACGGGTTTTGGTTGGTCAAAACCCAAGTCATTTAAGATTCCGAATATGTACAATCGCAGCAAATTTGTGGGCTATCATGTCAATGTAAAAGGCGATGTATTGATTATGGCGGTGGAACGTAGTAAGACAGTGGGCGGACGCGATTTATACGTTTCTTTTCGTAAAAAAGGCGACGACTGGACGGAACCAAAAAACATGGGTAAAGTCATCAATTCCAAATCAGAAGAAGCGAGTGTATTCATTGCAGCAGATAACAAAACGATATATTTTTCATCGATGGGACATCCCGGATATGGCGGCTACGATGTATTTATGAGCCGTCGTTTGGATGATACTTGGATGAATTGGTCGGAGCCGCTCAATCTCGGAGAAAGAATCAACACACCGGGCAATGATTATAATTACACCATTCCCGCTTCGGGCGAGTATGCTTATTTTTCGTCGGATGTCGGTGAACAGAGTTTGATGTCGAATTTATATAAAATTGAATTGCCAAAAGAGGTGCGTCCCAAGCCTGTTACGGTAATTAATTTTACCATGAAAAAACTACCAAAACCTGACCCGATTCACATGAATATTACGATGAAAAAGAAACCTGAACAAAAGAAAGAAGAGCCAATTCATATGAATATCACCATGAAAAAAGAGGAAGTTGAAGAGGAGGAAGAACCCGTGGAATTAAATATTACGATGAAAAGAAAACCCCGCGATATTGAATCCACTACAGCGGTGCGTCCCTCTGAAATGCAAGAACTTGATAAAGAAGATTATTCAAAAGAACTTGCGCCTACGCCTGAAATTGAGGAACAAGTCGTGGTGATTATTGATGATGAAACGGAAGATGAATTGCCTGAAATTCCCGGATATTTTACCGTCAGAGAAGCTCCTGAAACAGAAACAGTTTATGAAGAAATTGACTACGACGGCGATGACCCCGAAATTATAGAGGAAATCAAAATTCCTGCTAAAGTCAAGCGCATGAAACGCCGTGACGCGAAAAAAGATTCGCCTGAATTAGAATCATTAAAACAAAAATTGCTCTCACTTGAATACGAAATTGAAGAAATAGTCGAGGAACGCGGCGAAGAAGATTTGACAGATAAAGCCCCTGAAAAAGTGACGATAAAATATCGCCGAAAAATCGAAGACAACCCACGCATGTTGCTCCTCAAGGACAAGTATGCTAATTTGCACAAAACAGTAGACGAGATAGAAGAAGACCCACGCACAGCCTTGATGAAAGATAAATTCAAAAACCTGTATTACGATGATGAGGAAGATGAAAAAGAAAAAATCATGGCAGAACTCCGTGCAGAGCGAGAAAGAAAAAAGGAACGTGAGCGCGAAAAAGAACGCGAACGCGAATCGCAAATTGCAGCCGAACCCGACTCAGAACCCGAAAAACCCAAGTCAACCTATAAGCCAACTAATCGCCCAAGTGATGATGAGATAGCTTCCGTCATGGAAGGTGAGGGGGTAGTGACTGAAACGCCCTCTTTTGAAGAATTGCAAGCCGAAGTGCGCGAGGATGTAGAGCGTGATTTGATAGAGGAAGTCCGCCTTGAATTACAACAAGAAATGATAGGGGAGGTGCGTTCAGAATTGGAAAGTGAACTCTCTCGCGAAGTCCGCTCAAAGTTGGAAACTGATTTACGAGATGACATTGAGCAGCAACTTCGCAATGAATTGGAAGAAAGCGTGGCGCAGCGATTGGAGCAAGATATGGAAGAAAGTGTAGCACAGCAATTAAAACGTGATTTAGAGGGAAATGTAAAAGATGATTTGCGCTCGGAAATGCGCGACGACATCGAAAAAGAACTCCGCGAAGCCATGCGCGACGACATTGAAAAATCGCTTCGCACACAACTCGCTGACGAAATCAAAGATGACCTTCGCGAAGAATTATCCCTTCGTTACAAAAAAGAAATTGAAGCGCAAATACG
>JAHDEO010000389.1 GCA_020628725.1 Saprospiraceae bacterium | reverse complement strand
GAATTTGCCAACGAACTTTCAACAGCACGTTCTGCTACGGTCGCTGAGTTTCTCACGGAAAACGGTATTAGCAAAGCGCGTGTCACCAATAAAGGTTACGGAAAAATACAACCCATCGCCAGCAATGCCAGCGTAGAAGGTCGCCGCAAAAACCAGCGCGTAGAGATGAAGATTTTGGAGATTAAGTGATTTTTGACAACAAAATTATACTATCACCGTACCACTTAAATAAATTCCCTTTTCCCTCATTTTTAAAACATTAAGTGGTATGATGAACAGATTTTATTTTGGTGTGTGGATAATTTTGGTAAGTGCTTGTAACCCTCAAGCCACTCCTGATGATAAAGAAATAATCAGCGATATTTGGCAACAATATTATGATGTGTATACGCCGATGTCTGAGAAAACAGACTTGGTTACAGCAGAATTTAAAGAAGAATATTTGAAAAGGGTGAATGATGCCTTGGAGATGCCCGAAACGACTTTACGGCAACTATCATTCACGGAGAAAGTCAATATTCTGACTAAAAGACAACAAATACAAAGCAAGGTGACGGCACTCAATCAATTAAGTACATTCGAGCAAGCATTCAAGATATTGGAGGAACAACCTTCTGCCTCAATTACGGAAAACGGCTTAAAAGCTATCCTCTTTGTTAGCGACGATGAGGCATTCGGAATATTTTTTATGTCGCTTTCCGAAAAAAGTGCCCAATTTGTAAAAGAAGGCAAGCAATGGAAAATCAACCCCTTGAAAAGACATCCCGGCTCCCTTTTCAGGCGAGATATGTTTGAACGAAACCTTATCCAAACATACGGTGACGAAGATGCCGCACTCGAAGCTATCATACCATTATTGACTGATGAAAGCCCTTACTGGCAGCCACTAACCCAAACAAGTAGCTTGTGAAAAAATATGGAATTATCCATTTATTGGTTCACCGCGAAGTCGGTGGAATATTTATAGAAAAATTGATACAAAAAACCTGTGCGACTCCAACGGAGTCGAATGTAATTTTCTCATTTTTAGCTATAAATATTTAATCCCTTCAGGATAATTATAGCCGTAAATATTCTGAACCAGTAAATGGTCAATTCCGAAAAAATAATAACTCGCTACTCGCTACTTAATACTCAATACTAAAGATTCAATTCCCCTTCATTTGTCTGCAAAACCTCAATAATAAAATTAATATGCTCCGTAAAATCCACGCCCATCATTTCCACACCTGACATCACCTCGTCGCGCTCCACGCCTGCGGCAAATTTTGGATTTTTAAACTTTTTCTTCACTGATTTCGCGCTCAAACCCTCCAATTTGGTCGGGCGAATCTGTGCGGCAGCGATGATAAAGCCCGTTAATTCGTCACAAGCAAGCAAGGCTTTGTCTAAGAGTGTGTTATACGGTACATTCCATTTCGTGTAATGCGCGGATATGGCGTGTGCGATTTTTTCCTCACCCATATCTCGGAGTTTTTGCACAATAATATTCGGATGTTCTGACGGATATTTTTCGTAATCTGCATCGTGTAGTATTCCTGTGATATACCATTCGTCGGGGTCTTCACCGAGTTTATTAGCATAGGCTTCCATGACCATACCTACCGTACGACAATGGCGGTGTAGACTGGGATTTTCTATCATTTCATCCAAGATGGCGCGGGCTTGTATTCTATCCATTCAAATTGATTTATTTTTGTATTTATAATAATTTAAAAAAATAATTATTCGTAAAACTAAAAGAAAAATCGAAACCATTGCAGCATCATAGTATTGACGCATTATAACGTTAAAAAAACATTCACTCATTCAACATCCAAAATTCGACATTCAAAATTCACTCATTCAAAATTCACTCATTCGCTCATTCAAATCCCCGTCACAAATATCTGCAAACCCTACAAGCGTTCCTATCTGCTCCACAATATTTTTGGTCATCATTGATACTCACACACGAATTTCTACTCAAACGAAAGAAGTTGAAAATTAGACTGCTTCGACTAACGGATACTCAGATGCTCCATTCTTTATCTGACCTCTGACAACAAAGCGTTCTGACTTCTGACTTCTACACAAAAGGCAACTATAATCATGAAAGCAATATTCACATGGATACTAATGCTTGCTATGATGGTCACTACTTCATCATTTGCACAAGTTAGTAAAGAGAATTACAAAGTACAACTTAAATCAACCAAATTTACGCCCTCCGAAGCCCTTTCCGATTTCGCAGAGCAGCCCGAAAAACTGCAAGATGTATTATTCCAAAACGAATACTACGTCGTTCTGCAATTCAAAAATTTACCTAATCAAGATACACGTAATCAACTCGCCAATTCAGGCATTAGATTACTTTCCTATGTAGGCGCAAATGCTTACCAAGCTGCCGTTTCACAAGATATCACGACTGCGAAAATGACTGCTACCGACCTTCGCGCATGGGCGAAAATGCCAATGGAAAGCAAGGTTTCCAACTCCCTCCGGGAAGGCGATTTACCGCAGTGGGCTACCCAAGTCGCTAACAAAATCGACCTTACCATCGTCCTTCACGAAAAATCGACAAACAACGTCCGAAATCATTTGCAAAGTATAGGCTGCGAATTGCTCGGTAAAGCACTCAACAATCCTAAACATCTTGAGGTACGTGCTGATATTGAGCAGATTATGACATTGGCAGAATTGCCTTTTGTTGCACATGTAGAACCTATCAAAGCTCCTGATGTACAGCTCAATCACTATGCTGTCCCTGCAATGCGCATACACCCGGTACGTGCTGGTTTCTTGGGTAATCAGCAATTGACCGGAGCAGGTGTAATCGTCGGTATTGGTGATGGTGGTTATGTAGACAATCATGTAGATTTTGAAAGTCGTGTGACTAATAAAACTACTCTTGATATTTGGGGCGCACATCAATACCACGTAGCAGGGATCACCGCAGGTACGGGCAATATTGACCCCTGGCATCAAGGCATTGCTTATAATTCCATGTTGATTATGGATATTACGAGTAATGTTATCGTCAAAGCCTCTACTTACCATGCACAAGGTATGATGGCGACCAATAACTCTTATGGTCCGTCCAGTTTCGATTGTGCAAGTGCAGGTGAATACAATTCAACCAGTCAAACAGTTGACCAACACATGCTTGATATGCCCGAACTCATGCACATCATCGCTGCGGGAAATAGCGGTTCGGTTACTTGCACGGGTTATCCGAAAAGTTTTAATACGGTATTGAGAAGTTATTCAAGCAATAAAAATGCACTAACCGTTTCGGCGACTTCACATAGAGGACGCACGACGACGTTCAGCAGTCGCGGACCGGTGCAAGACGGACGTATAAAACCCGATATTTCCGCACCCGGACAAAGCATTCGTTCTAATGGAAATAATAATGATTATGTAATGATTAGCGGTAGCAGCATGGCTGCTCCGGCGGTGGCAGGTGTGTGGTCTTTGATGGTAGAGGCTTATCGCAAACAATTTAATACCAATCCTCAAGCTGCTCTTCTGAAAGCTTATATGATGAATACCGCAAATGACATTGGCAATCCCGGACCGGATTATACTTTTGGTTATGGAATGCCTGATGTGGCGCGCGCAGTAGAGGCTTTGCGCGAGTCACGTTTTTTTCAAGCAAATATATCAAACGGACAATATGATGAATACACAATAAACGTCCCAGCCAATGCTGCCGAAGTTCGCGTGATGTTATATTGGCATGATAAAGAAGGCGTTTTGGGAGCATCCAAAGCACTTGTAAACGACCTTCAACTCACAGTGCAAGCCCCTAATGAAATCGCTTACAATCCGTGGATACTTGACCCGACTCCTGCAAATGTAAATAACGATGCTGTACGAGGTATTGATAATTTGAATAATGTCGAACAAGTGACCTTGAGCGAAGAAGCACCCGGCGAAATATTGCCCGGTACATACACCATTCGCGTGACAGGCGCAGCGGTACCGGAAGGTCCGCAGGAATATTTTGTAGTATATGAGGTCGTTACGAATGGCGTTGAATTAGCATATCCTGTTGGTGGTGAGACATTTATGCCGGGGTCGAGAGAGTTTTTCCGTTGGAGTGCGGCAGGTCCGGGTAAAAATGATGTTAAAGTATATTACTCCATCAATGACGGCATTACATGGAAAGAAATCCCGACCAATACAGAGCATGTCGAGGAAGGCTATGTTGATTTTACTTTCCCCGATGATATTAGTCATACCGGACAAGGGCGCGTAAAAGTCACGATAAATGGCGGCGCAACCTCATCGGTAAATCAATATCCATTTACCATCATGCAACAACCCGTCATGGAAGACCCTGAGTCTTGTGACGGTAAAATTTATCTAAATTGGAGCGATGTAAAAGGTGCGGTCGCTTACGAAATTATGCGTCTCGATACCTTTATGAAACCGCTTGCAATCACGAATGCCACGAGTTTTGTTATTGATAATCAACCAACACTCGGTGATGAATGGTACAGTGTTCGCCCGATTAGCGATACCAATCATCGTGGTGTTAGAGCCATTGCGAAGCGAGCAGTTAGAAATAATTTGCCTTGTGCTGAACTCAGCGATGTACGGGTCAAGCGCATCATTTCGCCTGTCTCCGCAATAGGACGCGAGTATACAAACAGCTCACATTCGCCCAATCAAATGATTACGGTAGAGTTGGAAAATAAAGGCAATACAGCCGCAAGTAATTTTGATGTGTCATTTGCTTTGAATGGTGTTACGCTCGTCACCGACCAGTTTAATGGCACAATCCAACCCGGCGAATTGGCAGAATTTACCTTTGGTTTTGGAAAAGATTTTACTGCGCCGGGTATACACGAATTGACAGCAAAAACGGCACTCGCAGGCGATATTAATCCTATGAATGATGCTGCTCCCGAAGCAGCGACTTTACTGCAACTTGCCAATCCGCCACTCAATGCACCAATCGAAGTCGCAGAGGATTTTGACGACCTTGAAGCCGACATCATTCAACAGAATAAAATGGGGATAGGCGGCAGAGCATTTCTTGATTTTCAGAGTAGTAATCCAAATGGCGAGTTGGTGATTGGGAATGATTTTGCAACCGAAGGCAAAGCCCTCACACTCAATAATGTAGCAGATGGTATTGAAGCGGTAAATGAATTAATCATTACAAAAAATCTGTCGAATTTTAGCTTGCGTGGTGCAGGTGGTAAGATTCCGATAGAGACGATTTTCCTCTCATTTCAATACAGAAATCATGAGCAGGAATTGAATCCGAATAACCGTGTTTTTGTACGCGGTAGCGAGAATGATGTTTGGATTCCTGTGTACAATTTGGACTTGGAAGCTCCTTTGAGTGAAGGTCTTTTTGCTCAGACAGGTTCGATTAATATAGGTGCTACACTTCGGGATGCCGGTCAGGATATTTCGCAAAGTTTCCAGATAAAATTCAGCCAATCAGGTGCATCGAGTGCTGATGACCCTTCAAGTGCTGACGGCTTTACATTTGATAATATTCAACTTGAAGAAGGTATCGAACTGCCTGTCGAATTGGTACATTTTGAAGTGAAAAAAGCTCCCAATCAACGTGATGCCATCATTTCATGGCGTACATTGACCGAGACAAATAATGATTATTTTGTATTGGAAATGGCAGAAGAAAATGTAAATGGTCAAATAGATGTTTTTAATGAAATATATCGCGTAAACGGCGCGGGCACGACGATTGCTCCGCAAGATTATGAGTATCTTGATGACGATCCGAATAAAATTTCAACACGCTACTATCGCCTCAGACAAGTTGATTTTGACGGTACATATGCTTACTCAGAAGTCAAAGCTGTTAATTTCGATGATGACGGGGCAATTATTAATGTTCACCCTGTTCCATTCAAAGAAGAAGTACATGTTACCGTGAAGAGCAGACCGGGCGCATCACTGACCATTCGTGTGTCGGATATATCGGGTCGCACCATTCAACAACAGCAATCGGAGCTTCAAACCGAAGGCATCCACAAAGAAACTGTTGATATGAATGAAGCACTTCCATCCGGCGTCTACCTAATGGAGGTCAACATGGATGGATTCAGACATAATAAGAAAATTGTCAAACAAGAGTAGATAAAAAACCATAGTCGATAGTCTATAGTCCATAGCTGGCAGTCGGGTAAATGTCGTGAATCATACATTGTTTCACGTTCATTTGTCGACTATCGACTATGGACTATCGACTTTTTAGTCACTTGGCAAATTTTTTGTTAAATACAATTTTGATACAACAAACTTCTTAGTTGGAGGGTTAAAAGTGTGCATTTCCCAAACTCGCAACTCGTAACCCGCAACTCGTAACTAAAAAGAATTCACATGACACAAATTTCAAAATGGTGGTGCCTATGCCTCGTGGCAATGTTGGCATTTACGACCACCGCCTTTGCCCAAGATGATAAAACTGATGATGACGAACCTGTAGTTGTTTACGATCCGGACGAAGTGGATGGTACAAGAGGATTTAGTGCCAATAAACTCGTTATCGGTGGTAGCGGTACATTCGGTGTTGCTAATAGCGTTTTATTTTACGAAATATCTCCTTTTGTGGGGTATCGTCTGCTGAATGATAGATGGGTAGCAGGTGTGGGCTTCAATTTTAGCCGACAAAATCAGAAATATTCAAATCAGCCGGATAATGTTGATGTCGTCAGACAAACTTTTTCAGGACCACGAGTGCTGACACGCTACCTCTTGTTTCACGTTGGTGATCCGGCGGGTATATATGGAGTAGCTGAATATCAATATAATAGAATCAACTTCGTGCGAAGAATAAATAACGAAGTGGTCGATGAACTTAAGCTCGACCCTAAAGCATCTATGTTATTCGGACTAGGATACAGCTCAAATTACTACCAAGGATTTGGTTATAATGTTGAAGTGTTTTATGATGCCTTGCACAAGGATGGAGAGTCATTTACAGAATGGCCTATCATTTATCGCGTAGGCTTCACTTGGGGCTTCTAAAGTTTAAGTTTAAGTTTAAGATGAAGTTTAATCACTTGTTTTGGCGAAGCCAAAACCTACTTTAAACTTAAACTTCGTCTTAAACTTAAACTTCATTTCTCCATCACCCCAATTCCAAACA